>JAQBZS010000846.1 GCA_027622115.1 Planctomycetota bacterium
TTCCAAGGCGATCGCTTCGCGACCTCCACCGGTGGCCGTCAAAAGCAGGCGGTGGCAATTCTGAAAGTGTGACCGAATGGCCTCTTGTTCCCAGACAAACAGACCGCTCCGGTTATGGTCGGCCGCTGAGTAGAATTCGTCTTCGGCGTAGGCCCGTTCGTTGGCGATCTCCAATTGCGACGTCTTCAAGATGCCGAGCCAAAAACCGCGCCAGATCGCCTCAACGAGCCTGCCGATTCCGCCAAGCTGCTCGGCCAACCGGCAGCTCAACAAGAAACATCGAACGAGTAACGGAGTTTTCACGCGATGCCTTTCACGCGTTGAAGGCCCGGTCGGCGATCGCGGCATAGGCCCAAAGCAATGCGGACGGATCATCCGTGAAACAACGAATCACAAGCTCGTCGGCGTCCAAGTCCGCGCGCACGCGGTCGATCATGTCCACGCATTGTGTGGGCGTGCCGAGAAAGTCCGGTTCAAGCACCGGCTTTTCATCGTCCTTGTCCGCAGCGACCTTCGCATCCCAGTGACGTCGAGCCTTGGCTTCGGTTTCCGCGCACATGCCGAAGAGTGCCACGACAACTCGCGGCTCGGCTCGGCGGCGATTGGGCTGGAATTCCCGGCGGTAGGTTTCGAGCACGGATTCCCAGCGTTCGTCCGACCAGCCGCCGACCTGCTGTTGTCGCCAGAAGTATTGATGAAATGCGAATCCCGCACCGATTGACGCTGCCAGCCGGGCCGAGCGTTCGCTGAATCCACAATTCCACAATTCAGGCTGAGTCGATGCGGTGAAGGGAATTGGCACGAGTCCCATGTCCGACTCACCATGAATCATGGCGTTGAGTTGTCGCGCTAAGTCCTCGAACTCCGCGAGATCTCGCTCCGTGCGTCCGTCGAGCAGTTTGGTCAACAGGTCGTCCGTCGGTAATGACCGCACGATTCCAAGATCGATACGACCGGGAAACATCCGTTCGAGTTGATCAAAATCTTCCGCGAGGCGATAGCAGTTCCGAGCGCGCAGCATCACACCGGCCGGTCCGACTCGGATGCGGCTTGAGGAAGCGGCGGCGGCGGCGGTTGTGATCACCGGATCGCCAATTCCAGGCGACGTGTGATGTTCGCCGAGCCACAGTCGTTGATAGCCCCATTCGTCCGCCCGTCGCGCGAGTTCCGGGATCAGATCGGGCAGATCGTTGTGCTGAATACACAGGGGACAAGGCATTCAATTAACCTCGTGGAGGGCTGGGGTCGGGTGGTTCAAAGTTGAATGCTCGCCGGTTGACGTTTCCATTACTCGAACGCTTTAAGTCGCGAGTATTGAACTTTGCCTGACCCGGCCCTTTCACACATCCGACTCCCAAAACCTGCTTCAACGGTTTCCTGCGCCAACCCGAAGTTTTCAACATCCTAGCTCCACCGTCCCCATGCCGGTGGAGTGCAGGTCGAAATCAACACCCCATCGCAGACTGCCCCATATTCGTCAATCGCTGTATAGTCCCCCTTAAATTCGCACAGTTTGCGATTGCACCCGCAAGTCGACACGGACGTCCGCGAGGAGAACTCATGGCCAATGAAAAGTTGCTCGGGATTAAGCGAGTGACCGATACGTGCGCCGTCGCCACGGTGAATGCTCCCCGAATCGACGATTCGAACTATGAGGCCATCGGCAAACAATTGCTCGTCTTGTCCAAGAAATACGACATCACCCACATCGTCGTGAATCTGAAAGCCGTCAAGATGTTGGTCAGCATGGCACTGTCGAAACTTCTGGCCGTTGAGAAGCATCTCAACAGCGTCAACGGTGAACTGCGACTGTGCTGCCTCAACGAAATCACGAGGGAGGTTTTTAAGATCACCGGGATCGACAAACGCATTCCAATCTTCGAAACCGAAGAAGCGGCACTAAACGGATGGAAATGAGTTCCGCACACGCCGTCGATCCCCTGGTGCGTCAGTTCGCCGACGAATACCCGTTTCGCTCGAACTTTCTCGACCTGGACGGGCACCGGTATCACTACCTGGACGAGCGGCCCTCGAACGATTCCGTCGATGATCACGCTGGCACATTACTCATGGTGCATGGCAATCCGACTTGGAGTTTTGCCTGGCGCAAGCTGATCGTGGACTTGTCGCGGAACTACCGCGTGATTGCGGTCGATCACCTTGGCTGCGGTTTGTCCGATAAACCCGCAGACTTTGCCTATACGCTCGATGGTCACATTCAAAACCTGAGTCGGCTGATCGAGTCACTTGACCTGCGAGACATCACGTTATTCGCCCACGATTGGGGCGGCGCGATCGGGATGGGAGTGGCGACGCGCATGGCCGACCGCTTTCGCCGCTTTGTTCTGTTCAACACGGCTGCGTTTCGATCGACTCGGATTCCTCTGCGGATTGCCGTCTGCCGAATTCCGGTCTTGGGAGCGCTCGGCGTCCGCGGGCTGAACCTTTTTTCGCGAGCTGCCCTGCACATGGCCGTCGAGCAGCATGAGCGGATGACACCAGCCGTGCGAGCTGGCTATCTGGCTCCCTACAACTCGTGGGCGAATCGCATTGCCGTGCATCGCTTCGTGCAGGACATTCCGCTCAAGCCGTCGCACCCGAGCTACGACGTGTTGCTCGGCATTGAAAACGGACTGGCTCAGTTCGAACATTCGCCGATGCTGTTCGTG
This sequence comes from Planctomycetota bacterium, assembly GCA_027622115.1. Classification (GTDB taxonomy): domain Bacteria; phylum Planctomycetota; class Planctomycetia; order Planctomycetales; family Planctomycetaceae; genus JAQBZS01. The sequence goes on from JAQBZS010000846.1 coordinate 2,670, forward strand.
TGGGGTGAACGCGATTGGTGCTTTACAACGCATTTTCTCGACGAGTTTGAACGGCGATTCCCACGGGCCGAGACGTTCCGCATCGCCGACGCGGGACACTACGTCTTTGAAGACGCCCACGAAAAAATCATCCCGCGCGTTCGCGAATTCCTGAGTTCGACGCAGGAACTCAATCGAATCTTGTCGCAATGAGGATCAACATGACGGATCTGGCAGACGGCGAATCGACAGAGATGCAAGGGTCTGGAGCGAAACCCTACATCCTGAAGAATGTAGGCGGAGTCTATTCGTGTACGTGTCCGGCATGGCGCAACCAATCCGCTGGCATTGAAAAACGAACGTGTAAACACCTCCGAAAACTACGCGGCGATCAGGCGGAACTGGATCGCCTCGGCGGTGAACTTCCCGTGCGAGCCAAGGCGTCCAAAGTCAAGAAAGACGGACCGCCGTTGTTGCTCGCCCAGACATGGGATTCGGCCGCTGATCTGACCGATTGGTGGATGAGCGAAAAACTCGACGGCGTTCGCGCGTTTTGGGATGGCAAGCGGTTCTTGTCGCGGCAGGGTAACGAATACCAGGCACCGGACTGGTTCATCGCCGGGCTACCGGACTCGCCGCTCGATGGTGAATTGTGGATTGATCGAAAGAAGTTTCAGAAGACCGTCAGCATCGTCCGACGTCAGGATCGGAGCAACCACTGGCGAGACGTCCGGTATTTGGTTTTCGATGCGCCCGAGGCCACTGGAGCTTTTGAAGAACGGCTGGCTTTCGTGAAGGATTGTTGTCGGTCCATCGACAACAGCTTTGTGGAGCCGCACCACCACGCGTTGTGTACCGGCACCGAACACCTCAAGCAGGAGCTGGCTCGGATTGAATCGCTGGGTGGCGAAGGTCTGATGCTGCGGCAGCCGGGGTCGAACTACCAAGCCGGGCGGTCGTTCACGCTACTCAAAGTCAAGACGTTTCATGACGCGGAGGCCGAAGTCATTGGTCACCAGCCCGGAAAGGGCAAGCACAAGGGACGTCTGGGTGCATTGCTGCTTCGACTGCCGGACGGAACCGAGTTCTCCGCCGGAACGGGCTTTTCCGACAAGCAACGAGAAGACCCGGCACCGATCGGCAGCGTCGTGACGTTTCGCTACCAAGAACTTTCGGACGGCGGCGTGCCACGGTTTCCGTCGTTCTTGCGGATTTGCAAGAAGGGTAGCGGCGACGCGAAAACG
>JAQBZS010000847.1 GCA_027622115.1 Planctomycetota bacterium
AGCGGCTCGAAGCCGTGCTCGCTGAAGCCGAGGCCATTCGCACCAAGGCGCTCGCTCGATTGGCGTTGGCGCGGGTGACGCAGAGTCTCAACGACGTTGATAAGTCGCTGGACGTGCTGGCCCCATTAGTTGCCCAAGTGCAGGCTGAAGGTGCAAAAAGTGAATTCGCGGAAGCCCTGGTGCTCGCCGCACATGCCGAACTGATCACGAAGAAGTACGACGCGGCCGCGAAGGCTGCTGCGGCTTATCTCGGCATTCAGCCGATGGGCAACGTTGCCGATCAGGCACTGGCGATTCGGGCGGAAGCATCCGCACGGCTGAAGGATCGCAAGACGGCTGATTCGGACGTGATGACATTGCGAAAGGGATATCCCAAAAGTCGTTACACGCCGCACACGATTTCAGAAGTCGCTGACATTGCCTATTCCATTGCGGATTGGGCTTGGTCCGAGCAACTCTATCGCACCTTGGAAAGTCTCGGTCCAGATTCCGGCTTTCACATGCGGGCCATGTCGGGAATCGCCTGGAGCCAGTTCGAACGCAAGGCCCACGCCTCGGCGGCCAAGTCGTTCGCTCGCGTGGTCGAGACCGACGCCAAACACGCACTCGCCCCCGAGTCCGCGTATATGTCGGGCCATGCTTTGGAACTTGCGAAACAACCGGCGGACGCGGTTAAGGCTTACACGGATGCGTTCTCGCGATTCGCACCCAAGACGGTCGCGGCGCCGGGAGCGGAAGCACAAGTTCCGCTCAAGTTCGCCTTTGACGCCGGACAACGTGCGGCAGAGTTGCTCGACGATTTGAAGCGGGTCGATGAAGCCGATCGAGCCTACGCGATGCTGCTCGAAAGATTCCCCAAACCCAAGAATCTGGCCGCATTGCTGGACGATTGGGCGTATATGCATCTCGATGCCGAGAACTTCGAGAAGTCGGACGCCATTTTCAAACGGCTGGTGGATGACGCGGCCGCCAGCGATCGAGCTGACAACGCCAAGCTGAATCTTGCCGAAAGCGATCTTATCGCTGGGCGGACGGACGCAGCACGCAAGGCGTTTGAATCACTGCAAGCCGCCAAGAGTTCAGACGAGTTCGTTCAGCAAGCCTCGCTGTTTCGACTGATGGGGATCGACGTCGACAGCGGTCAGTGGAAGACGGTGAAGTCTTGGGCGACTGAATTGAAAACACGGTTTCCCAACACTGACATGGCGAGTGAGGCCGAATTCAATCTTGCTCAAGCGGAATTGCATCTCGGCAATGTCGATGAAGCACAGAAGGGATTGCTCACGTTGAAGGCCCGGATCGCGGGAAAAACAGTCGCCGGCGCGGCGTGGTTTCCGAACGTCTTTGTGTTGCTCGCGGAAACCTATCTGGCGCGGAAGAACTACGACCAGGTTACCGCAACGGTGGCGGAATTCGAAAAGTGGGACTCGAAGTCGGCGGTGCTGCATCAGGCCGTCAAGATTCAGGGCGAAGCCTATTACCGTCAGGCCTTGTTGGACGACGCAATCGCCGCGTTCGACCGAGTCATCAAGGATCCGGCCGCTCGACGAACGACCGCCGCCGCGGAGAGTCAATTCCTCATCGGCGAAGCTTGGGTGCTCAAGAAAGAATACGACAAGGCCACGCTGGCGTATCTGACCGTGTACAACCTGTATCGAATTCCCAAGTGGCAATCCGCCGCGCTGTTCCAAGTGGGCTTCTTGGATGAAACTCAGCAGAAAACGATGAAAGCCGTGAAAACCTACGAAAGCTTGATCCGCGAATTTCCCAACAGCGAGTACGCCGCAAAGGCTCGCGCTCGAATTCAAGCACTTCGTCAATAACCCAGGGCAACTTGGCGGCCCGTCGCGTTTCGTTCACGCGCGAATCCGCGAAACCCGGAATGGACCCGATCTCAATGCTCGACCGCGATTCTCGACACGTCCTGGATGAAGCAATTTTGCATAAGACGTCCGCACGCCGAGTGGCCTGCTTGTCGCTGCTGACAGTCATGGTCGGCGTTGTCTGTGTTGAATTCGGACTCACCGAAGGGCTCGTCGCTCAACCCGGAAAGACTCCCGCCGAAAAAACGCCGACAGCTGAAAAAACGCCCGAAGCCAAGTCGCTCGCCGCGAAGACGTCCAGCAAAACGGGCGAAGCGGACGAGGCCGAGGAAGACAAGAAAGCCGCGATACCGCGTAATTTCGAAGAGATCGTGGACGCGTTGGGCTACTCCTTCGTGGTGCCGTTTTTCCTGGCGTCCGTCATCTCGATGTGGTTTTCGATTGAGCGACTGGTCGTGCTGCGTCGTGGTCGAGTCTTGCCGCGACATTTCGTCGACCGATTCCTCGAACATCTGCGACAACGCAAGCTGGACGCGCGACGGGCTCAGGCGTTGTGCCAGGAGAACGGTAGTCCGGTGGCGTCGGTATTTGCACACGGCATTCGCAAGTGGGGCAAGCCGAGTGTGGAAGTCGAACAGGCCATCATCGATGGCGGCGAGCGGCAGGTCAGCCAACTGCGAAAACATCTACGCGTCATCAATGGCGTCGCCACGGTGACACCGCTGATCGGGCTGTTGGGCACGGTGATCGGCATGATCCAGGCATTCAACGAGATCGCGAACACAAACTCGATGGGCAAGGCTCAAGAGTTGGCCGCCGGAATCGCCTTGGCGTTATTGACCACGGCTGCCGGGCTGCTAATCGCGATTCCCTCGTTGATCATGTACATGTATTTGTCCGGTCGAGTCGATTCGTTGGTCATGGAAATGGATCACTTGGCCCAAGACGTCGTGCAACTGATCTCGGCGGAAGACCTCGCCCAACAGAACGCCACCGCTCGCAACGTCCGGAAATCGAGTGGAACGGAAACTCGCAAGCCCGTGAAGAGTGACGCCTGACCGAAAAATAATTGAAGGCGTGCGGCTCAAGTCAGATACGCTTTGAACTAGACAGGTTCCGTTCGAAAAGAATTGAGAGAAATCGCAATGGCGACTGTGTTGACCGATATGACTTTGGAAGAGCAGTCTGAGGAGATTCTGCGCCGCGACGGACTCTTCGAGATCATTGACGGCGAGGTGGTGGAGATTCCAAGAATGGGTGCGAAAGAGAGTGACTTGGCGAACGTTCTCCATGAACACATCTTCTTGTACACTCAACAGAATAAACTTGGGCGTGCTCGAGTTGAAATACTATTCGACTTCACTGCCGCCATTGGCCGTCAGCGGCGGCCGGATCTGTCATTCGTTTCCGCCAACAGTTGGCCGCTTTCCAAACCGATTCCTTCCGGCAATGCCTGGAAAGTGGTCCCTGAATTGGCGGTTGAAGTCGTCAGTCCCACCAATCGGGCGGACCTGATCGTCGAAAAGGTCGACGATTACTTCCAAGTCGGCGTGCAATGCGTGTGGGTCGTCTATTCATCGCGAAGCTTAATCCACGTATATACCTCGCAAAACGAAATGCGAGTCTATCGGGTCGGTGATGATTTAGTCGGCGAGCCGGTGCTGACGGGATTCCGGCTGCCGTTGGCCGAATTGTTCCCACACGCGGCTTGACCACAACCGTTGGGCTACTGGTTGTGGGGGTAGCGTGTTGAAAATCTCGGGTTGACACGGGAAACAGTTCAAGCAGGTTTTGAACTCGGAGAGCGGGAAGGGGTCGGGTGGTTCAAAGTTCAATCAATGCTCGTTTGATCATTGGCAAACGCGCCGATCATGACAGACACCCCGCCTTTTCTCGGTGTTTCAAGCGTCGCTAATCGCTCAGTTTGTACAAGCGAGTCTCAGCCGACCGTCCACTGATCACGGTGCGGCGAGGACAGTAAAGCGTTGGCTTCGGCATCCGCGCCAAACGAATCGGTCTTCGCGTCGAATTGCACTTCATGTCCAACCCGATACGCGATATTGCCCAG
>JAQBZS010000848.1 GCA_027622115.1 Planctomycetota bacterium
ATCGCCCGTAACGAGCGAATTGTTGTCCGAGTGGAACGCCACCGTAAACACGTCTTCCCCGTGACCGACGAACTCATGCAGTCGCTTGCCACTATCCGCCGACCAAACTCGTACACGTTGATCCAGGCCGCACGTAGCAATCAGCTTGCCATCCGAACTCACGGCAACCGCTCGTAGCCATCCATCACGAGCCACATCAACCGACCATCGCGGCTGCGGTCGTTCTTCGGTATATGGCCACATCATGCGCGAGAGCACGTCGAAGATTCTCGCCGCAGCGATGAAGCAGTCTTAACGTCAATGCCGTCGGCAACGTCAAAGCAACATGGCCAAGAGCGAATCCGATCGCGAAGACTTGATGCGCGAAGCCACCGCGTTGGTTGAGCGGATCGAGTTTCGGATCTCTGATGAAGCACAACCGATCGTCGCTGGCTTTCGCCGCGACGGTCGGTTTTCCATTTACTTCGACGCGGACCTGGTCTACCACTTCGATGAGCAACATCGCCTGCGGCGAGCATTCGTCGATGGCGACTTGTATCGCACTCAGGGCACAACGCTGGCACGACTGCGCCGCGAACGCACACAATCGCAAACCGTTCTCCGAAGCCACGATCTGTCTGCCGACGAACTCGCCGACTTCCGAACGGCGTTGATGAATCGGTTGCAACCGATTTAGTTCCGGCCTACTTTTATTGGTGCCACCCAAAGTCTCGGCCAATCATCGAACAAAATTCCAGAAATTGTTCTGCATTTCGATCACCTGCCATTCGTGCTTGATGAAACGCGGTCGTTGTGACCGCCACACATCACGCTCGGTAGGAGTGCATCATGCGGAAACTCGTCGTGACATTGGGAGTTGTTGTTGGCGGATTGGTGAGTCTGTTCGTAGTCTCGGGCCGTGCGCATCAATTGATCGGTTACATCTCCGCATCTGCGGATACCGCTGCGGACGGCGTGACCGAGATGCTGCCGGACGATGTGCATGACCGCAAGATCGACCAGGAAATGAAGCAGGTCCGGCTCGATCTCATCGACCGCCAAGTCCAGATGAATCTGTCGACTCGGCGGATCGAGGAACTGACGGCGGAAGTCGGCAAGCTGAAGAGTAGCACCGAGCGACGTCAGCGGTTGCTGGCCGAAGCCTATCCGGTGCTCAACTCGGCGGTTGAAAGTCGCCAGACCACGGTACGCTGGGCGAACCAGGACTTCACGCTGACGGCGTTTCAGTCGGAAATCGACGACTTGCTCGCCATGCAGGATCGCGAAACCCACCAGTTGGCGATCAAGCAGGAAGGACTGGATCGTTTGCAGCAGAGCGTGGAAGAAGGCGAACGAGCACTGGCCGAAATGCGGCGTGGGCTCGACGAAACCGAACAGCAAGTCGCGCTGCTGAAGAGCCGCCGCGAACAGGCCGAAATCGAATCCGAGACGCTCGATCTGGTGAACTCCGCGACCGCCAATCGCGAGTCCGTCGCCGCGTCGCTGGGCAACAGCATCAGCCGATTGCAGGATAAGGTGGCAAACACCGAGGCGCGGAACGAAGCGCGTCGCGACTTGGCACCGGTGGCACTTCGCGAAGGCTCGAACCGCATCGCCCGCGGTTTCAACCGACTGGAATCGCTCAAGGCCATCCACGATTCAGCTGCGCCGGTCAAGCCGGTCTCGAACGAAACCGATTCGAAGCCGACCACTGTTCCGAAGCCAGTCGCAGCGAAGTCGGACGCCGCCGGCAGCAAACACCAGAAGTTTCAAGCGTCCAAGGTCACGATCGAAATCCGGAACAAGGAGCGGTAGCGTGTTAATGCAAACCGGCAGCTCAACCCGCAAGCGAAGTGGTTCAATCGCCATGACCGACGAAGACCGGCTGGTCGAATTACTGCAACGGCACCAAGCCGGCGACAGCCACGTGGAAGGCGACATCCTCGAACTTGTGGACACGTACTTCCGCCGGTCGCTGCGACCGGTGGTGGCCAGGGTGTTCGGCACGTCGGTCGTCGGGAATTCGGGGAACGATGGCCGGTGCCGTTACACGGAAATGGTCAACGACTTCTTCGTCAAAGTGCTCGACAAGCGCCCGGACGCGTTCTGGAAGGCAAAAACCGCCAAGGCTCTGCGAACCTGGGCCAGCGTGGTGATCGCCAATCAGATGCGAGACACCCTGCGACGAATGAAACATGGCCGCACGATCGCGACCGACATCCTGCCGCTCCTGGAACAGCGGCGAGCGTATTTCCAGGCACGATACTGCAAGCTGTTCGAAGAGTTTCTGGATCAACTCGCCGTGTGGGACGCCTCGCCGGACAAGTCGCTGCAATTTCAAGCACGCGTTTTGCGACACCACTATGTGGACGGCATGACGTGGAAGGACGTCGCGGAGCAACTCAGCATCAAACGTGGCGACGTGGATCGGATACGACTGAACGCCGAAGCGGTCTTCGGCGGGCAGTCCAAGTAACGGCCAAGTGCCCAAACCCCGCGTCAGCCAGATTTCTGCAAACACTGCCTCCGCACGAGTGAACGATGAGATTCACTTTCAATCGAAGCTATGCCACCAAGCCGTCACGATTTCGTTTTGTACGGTTCCGGCAGTCCGATCCGAGCGTACGTGTGGCCGAAGTGTTGATTCATGTGTTCGCGATACGGCGTATCCAATCGACAGATGCGCTTCCCAGTGCCAGCCAACTGCTCGAGGATCGTTCGCGGGACGGTGTGGATGTTTCGCAAATCGACGACAGACTCGTGAACATCGAACTCAGACTCCGGCAGAAAGTACCAACCATGGACCAAATGGCGTCGAATTTGATCGCGGATCAACGATGCCTTCAGAACGCCATCGGCAACAAGTGCCTGGGCATCATGAACCGTCGCGACAGCCAGACGAATTATCTTTGGTTGAGCGGCATCACACGCTTGTGTCAGCACGATAACCCGCGCCACCCAATGCTGTGGTCTGCTTTCCGTATCCACACTCGGGTCGCGAGGATCGAGCCCGTACAGAGGGCAGCCCTCAATGATGTCGCCTTGCGAAACTGGTTCGCGGCCCGGGTCGATGTACATGATTTTCAATCATCCGTGTCATGTGGATCAGGCAGCGGCATCGGTGCCGAAACGGCCGTAACCGGTGTGCCTTTTGGCATTGGCAGATCGAACGGTGCCGGAATCGCCTCGTCCAGCAAGAACGGACTCGGGGACGGTCCAGGGCGTTTGACAGGCTTCACCGTGTCGTCGCTTCCCTCGCACTCGACGACGTCTTCTTCCTTCAGTTGCAGCAGCACCTTCGCCCCTTCCTCAAGGTCCACCGATCCTTCAGGGGTAAAAACTCCATGCTTCCATACTGCTTCGATTGCTTGCATGAATTCGCTCGGAATGAGGAAAAATCGCTCGTACGGTTTCCATTGTGAATCGGCCTAATGAGAGCCACAAGCCCACAGTTGAGGTAATGAGAAATGAGTAATGGAGATTGAAAAATGCAAAATGCGGATGCGCGAAAGGGGGCCGATATTGAGGATCGAACAGCTCTGTAAAATCATCGCCAAGTCACTCGTCACAGCAAAAGCCAACCGCTCCTAATAAGCTCTGGTCATCAACCAATTCTGCATTTCTCATTCTCCAATACTCATTTCTCATTCTTCCCTTCATTGCTCAATCCTGTGTTCCCACTTGCGAGGATCCCCACATGCCTCCACTCCCCGACTCCGGCGAACTCGACAATATCCACGATCAACTCGGCACCGGCCGCACCAAGCCCGCACTGCTGACCGACCCCACGTGGGAACACATCTGCCTGAACTATCAGCTTCGCGAAGAGAAGCCCGCGGGAGGACAGGCGTCGGTCTTCGTCGCGAAGGAGAAGGCCGAGCCGCACCGCAAACTGGTGCTCAAGG
>JAQBZS010000849.1 GCA_027622115.1 Planctomycetota bacterium
ATCCGGTGAGCCGTAATCGTCGACCCAAAATCGACCGGCCGTGAATTTGTGGAATCTCAGCATATCCATCACGCCGACCGCCGGCAGACACGCTCCAAATAGCTCCGGCCGCTGAGACATGCACGCGCCAACCAGCAATCCGCCGTTGCTTCCGCCCTGAATCGCGAGTTGCTTGGAATTCGTGTACTTGTGCTCGATCAGCCATTCGGCCGCAGCGATAAAGTCATCGAATACGTTTTGCTTGTGCAGCTTCGTGCCGGCCTTATGCCAAGTCACGCCGTATTCTCCACCGCCTCGCAGGTTCGGCATGGCAAACACGCCGCCCATTTCCATCCAATTCAGCCGGCTGATCGAAAATCGCGGCGTGAGCGGAATGGTGAACCCGCCGTAACCGTACAACAGCGTGGGGTTCTTGCCGTCAAGTTTGATGTCCTTTCGATGTGCAATGAACATTGGCACCTTCGTGCCGTCCTTGCTCGCATAAAACACTTGTTTCACGGTGAACTTGTCCGGATCGAAGTCCACCTTGGCCTGGCGAAACTGCGTGCTCTTTCCGGTGATCATGTCGTAACGATAAATCGTCGGCGGCGTGGCAAAGCTGGAGAACGAATAAAACGTCTCGGTTTCGGTCCGTCGTCCGCCGAATCCGCTCGCGGAACCGATCCCGGGGAATTCGACGTTCCGCACGAATTCACCGCTCAACGCGTGCATACGGACGGCCGTCTTGGCGTCTTCCAAGTACTCGGCCACAAGCAGATTCCCGACGATGCCCACGCTGCGCAGCGTTTGTTCGCGTTCGGGAATGATCTCGGTCCAGTGCTCGCGTTGCGGTTTATTGATGTCAATGGAGACCACACGCTTGCGGGGTGCCTTCAGATCCGTCTGGAAGAAGAAATTCGTGCCGTCGTTGCCGATGAACGTGTACTCGTTCTCGAAGTTGTCGATCAGGTCGACGGGCATCGCGTACGGTTCGCCGAGATCGCGATACAGCACGCGGTAGCGGTCGTCGGTCCCCTTCCAAACGGTGATGACCATGTATCGACCGTCTTCCGTGACATCGACGCCGAAGCCCCAATCCGGATGATCGGGCCGTTGATAAACCAGCACATCGTCCGCCTGGCTGGTGCCGACTCGGTGGTAATAAATCTGCTGATTCAGGTTCACGTTCTGGAATGCTTCGCCGTCCTTGGGTTCTTGGTAGCGTCCATAGAAGAAGCCGCGGCTGTCGCGAGTCCACGTGGCACTGCTGAACTTGACCCACTTGAGTTCATCGGCGAGCACTCGGCGGGTCTCGATTTCCATAACGCGCCACGTCCGCCAGTCGGAACCCGACTCCTGAACTCCATAGGCCACGAACTTGCCGTCGTCGCTGAAAGCGGTGCCCGCGAGAGCCACCGTGCCGTCTTTCGACCACGTGTTCGGATCCATCAGGACCTTGGGTTCGCCGTTCAATTTGTCGAGCGTATACAGCACGGATTGATTTTGAAGCCCGTCGTTCTTGCTGAAGTAGTAGCGACCACCTCGCCGAAACGGTGACGAATACTTTTCAAAGTCCCACAGCTTGGTCAGCCGCTTCTCAATCCGTTCGCGAGCCGGCAGCGACTTGAGATACGCAGAGGTCACTTTATTCTGCTGCTCGACCCAGGCCGCGACCTCCTTGGACTTCCGAACGTCGTCCTCGAGCCAGCGATAGGGATCGGGAACTTTGACGCCGTGCAGTACATCCACCAAATCCATGCGTCGCGTCTTGGGGTAAGTCAACTTCAGTTCTCCTGCGATCGAGACCGTGGGAATCAACATCACAGCCACGAGTGCCATTCTCATCGTGAACCTCCAAGTGCGTGGTCGAGTTGTGGGGTGCGTTCGAGGCGAAAGCATAGCGCCGCGTGGCGTGAATGCCTACCGGTGAGATCCGCGATCGGGAATTCACCTCGGAGTATTCCGCTCTTGGTTGAACTGCCGACGCGACTTGACCCAACGCAGTATTCTCACAACTCTGTTGCGCGACACAATTGTTCGCGAGTTACGAGTTTGGAGCGGCGGATCAAGGCGTAGGCGATTCAGTTTTCGGGAGAGGATGCATGAAGATTGCGGGAATCCAGATGGACGTCACGCTGGGCAAGGTCTCACTGAACTTGAATCGCATGATCGAAAAACTGCGGATTGCGGCTGCCGAGGGGGCTCGATTGATCGTGTTTCCAGAGTGCGCTTTGACGGGATACTGCTTCGAGAACATCGCGGAAGCACGTCCGTTTGCGGAATCGTTACCCGGCCCAGCCACGCAGCGCTTTGGAGAAGTGTGCCGTGAATTGGATGTGTACGTCGTGTTCGGCTTGTTGGAGTTGGACTCGCATGACGGCGTGTTCAACGCGACCGCGCTTGTGGGGCCGGACGGCTTGATTGGGGCCTATCGCAAGGTGCATTTGCCTTATTTGGGCGTAGATATGTACTCCTCATTTGGGGATCGGCCATTTGCAGTACACGATGCCGGAGAACTCAAAGTCGGCATGAATATTTGCTATGACGCTTCGTTTCCGGAGGGGGCGAGAACGCTCGCGTTACTGGGAGCGGACCTCATTGCCTTGCCGACCAATTGGCCACCGGGTGCGGAGAATACCGCAGCCTATACCATCAACGCGCGGGCTCAAGAGAACGGCGTATACTACATCGCGGTCAATCGCGTCGGCGTGGAACGAGGCTTTGCGTTTGTCGGGTCGAGCCGGATTTGCGATCCCTTCGGTTCGACACTGGCCTCCGCCGACCACCGTGAAGAAGCCATGATCTATGCCGAGATCGACATCGCTCGTGCCCGAAATAAGCGTTTCGAACGTGAGACGGGAAAGCACGCCATCGATCGACTCGCGGATCGGCGGCCCGAAATGTATCGCTCCGTTATCGAACCCCATCAATTGACTCGACCCGGTCGCGGCGAATGATCGCCCCCTTTTTCAGAGAGCTTCTACAAAGGCCGTCTCGCCAGGCTAAAGGATTGCCCGGTTGGACCTTGCTTACCTTGCGTGGCTAAGAGCATGGCAAGCGGCACGACGTCTTCGGGAAGCTTGACCCATTCGCTGGTCATCGCGGCGTGTGGCTGATTGGCCTGAAAGACGTCCTTCGTCAAGTCCGTGTAAACCGGGCCGGGCACCAGTTCGTTGACGGAAATGCCGGCTTCCCACAATTCCATCGACAGGCACCGAGTCAGCATCCATTGCCCAGCCTTGGCGACGTTGTACGAACTATTGCCGACTCGCGGTTGATGCCCCATTCCAGATCCAACATTGATGATGCGACCATTGACGGACTGCTTGAGATGCGGCAAGGCCGCTCGCGTGCAAAAGTAGGTTCCCATCAAGTTGATTTCGATCACGCGCTGCCATTCGTCGGGATCGTCTTCGCCGACGCGAGTTCGTTCCGTGCCGCCACCTGCATTATTGAAGAGGATGTCCACTCGTCCGAATTGTTCGGCAGCCCGCGATACCATGGATTCAACTTGCCCTCGATCGGAAACGTCGCACGCGATGCCGAGGCCCGTGCCGCCCAGTCGTTGAATCTCTTCCGCCACGGAGTCGGTCTGATCGACGGACCTCGCCGTCACGCAAACCGCCGCGCCCTCTTTCGCCAATTCCAGCGCGATCGCTCGACCAATGCCGCGACCGCCCCCCGTGACAATCGCAGCTTGTCCGTCAAGTTTTCCCATGACGATTTCCAGTCTTAATCCGGCGTAACCGGATCCAAGAAAGCAAAGCAGGATCAGAACAGCGCAAAGGAAACAAAAGGATCGACGCGTATTGCAGCACCGGCGAACTTAGAGTGTTGAAAATTTGGGATTGACCCGGTGATCTGCGGCTTTTCGCTTGCGCAGGTTTTGTACAGAGGAGGGCTG
>JAQBZS010000850.1 GCA_027622115.1 Planctomycetota bacterium
GTCGGCTTTTCCGCAATGCACGGATGAACTTGCCGACGATAATGCCCAAAAGAAGTCGTCGGCGCACTTCGCCGGGCCGCCCATTTTGCGTGCTTGCGGGCCGGAGTATTCCACTCAGACTTTGTGAATTCGCGAAACTTGGAGAGGAATTGTCGAACACAACGTCGACCTCACGGAGTAGTATCACCAGCCCATCACACCGGCTCGATTCTTCAGCGGCATTCGCCCTTGCTTTCCAATCTCCAGGCGCGGAAATGACGAACGACCCTGAAACCGTCGTCAAATCGCAGCGAATTGTGCTCAATTCGCCAACTGCACCGCCACCGCCACCCGGTTCGTCGTTATTGCAATTGCTGTTCTCGGCCGGTTCGAAAGCACCGGTTGAATCGAAGCTCGCGAAGTTTGAGTTGGGCGGCTTTCAGATCGAACAACTGGTCGGTAAGGGAGGCATGGCCTCCGTTTTTCGAGCCAAAGATACGAACCTCGATCGCACCGTCGCTTTGAAGGTCATGGACCCGAACCAGTTTTCGGATCCCGCCGCGATTCTACGATTCGAAAATGAAGCACGCGCGGCGGCTCGCCTTGATCATCCGAACATCATTCGAGTTCACCATAGCGGGGAAGATCGCGGCCTACACTTCATCGCGTTGGAATATGTGGCCGGCACAAATCTTCGGGAATTGGTGAACCAGCAAGGCAAAATGGCTCCGTCGGTGGCCGTGAATTATGCCCTGCAAATCGCGAATGCCCTCAATCATTCGTCGGGACGAGGAGTCATCCACCGGGACGTCAAGCCATCGAACATCATCATCAGCCCCAATGGTCGAGCCAAGCTGGTGGATATGGGGCTGGCTCGCTGCGAGGATCCCGACGGTTCGGGTGATTTGACGGTGGACGGCACGACGCTGGGTACGTTTGACTACATCGCCCCGGAACAGGCGAAGGATCCGCGAAATGTGGATATCCGCACGGATCTTTACGGACTGGGATGCACGCTCTATTTCATGCTGACCGGCGAACCCCCGTATCCCGACGGCACGGTGCTGCAAAAACTGCTGGATCATCAGGCCAGCGAAATCCCGGACCCCGCCGCTAAAAACCGCCATGTCTCGGAAGGCTTGACCACGATCGTGCGAAAGCTGATGGCACCCAACCCCGTGGATCGCTATCCGTCCGCAGAACACGCGATTCGTGACCTGATGCTGATGGCCGGCAGTTTTGGGCTGCGAGGCATCAATGCCGACGGCCTCATTTGGACCACGCCGACCCAATCGCCGCCACGATTTGTGGAACGGCATCTCGGCTGGATGACCGCAGCGGCCGCACTCGTGTTGATGGTGGTGTTGATCAATCGATTCCCCAACATCGGCGCTTCAGCACCGGACGAAGTGGCGGAGAAGTCTGCCATTGGTCAACATCCAACAGGTGGTCCCGCAAACCTGCCGCTCAAGACCGTCGAACAGAAGTCCGTGGCCGCCAAGTCGGCACCAGGGCCGTCGATCGCGGCGAAATCCGGAACGCCGCAACCGAACAACGCCGAAACCGGTTCGTCCACGCCACCGGTTCATGAACCGACCGACCGGATCGTCGCCGCCCTGCACAGTGTTGTGCCGGGAGGCCTGCCGTCACTCGCTCCCGACGCAAGCCTGCTGCAATTCAATACGGTCGTTCAGCCAAGCCCCGAAGTTGTTGTGTCGGGGCCGCCGTCGATCAAACCGGCTGTCGCCGAACCGATCGTGTCCAATATTCGGTTGATTTCCTCCGAGTCGCGGGATCAGTTGGACTTTCAGTCCATCGAATCGGCGATGCTGGCGGCTACGAGCGGAGACATCATTGAACTGCGGTTCAACGGCATTCGCCCGGCAGGCAAGCCGGAACAGCCTTGGCGAATTGCCAACAAGAACGTGGCCATCCGAGCCGCGCAGGGCTTCCGTCCCACGATTCAATTTACGGTCGACAAAACCACCGTCGGCAGCGACGGCCTGCCTCGAATGATCTCGCTGCTGAAAAGCCGAATCGACTTGGTCAATATCGATATCGAAATGATCATCCCGGACGGCGTGCCCTCGGAAGGCGGCTGGACATTGTTGTCGCTCAGCCCTGCGGATCACGTGCGTTTGAAGGGCGTCACGATTTCCGTCACCAGCCCGAATCAAACGCCTGTTTCCATTCTGCGAGTGGATCGCGCGCGAGGCAGTCTCGCGGAAATGCCGTTGGACCCGGCCGCCCCCGGAATCGTGATTGACATCGACAGCAGTTGTGTCCGCGGTCGCTGTTCGTTGGTGACGATTCCGCACGATCAGCCAGGACGGATCGAGATTAAGAACTGTGCGTTTGTGTTGGACGGTTTGATCGAAAACGGGGCCATTCTCAATGTGAATCCCGGTCGCAAGATGGCTCCGGAAGGCAAAGAGCTGACGATCAAACTTGTGCATAGCACCTTTGTGGTCAACAACGGCTTCATGCAGGTCCAAAATGCCGAGGCGATGGCGGGTACGCTGGCCAAATCACTGCTGCCCATCAAGGTCTCGGCTCGCGACAACATTTTCTCCACCGAATCCAACGAGCCGCTCATTCGGATGTCCGGCAGCCTGGAGGCGGATGACTTCAAGTGGTTGCTGTCCTGGAATGGAGCGATGAACTACTACGAGTCGTTTCAGGTCTTTTGGCGAATCAACACGACAATGAATCTGGACGATTCTCGGGACGTGTCGTTCGAAAGCTGGAAAGAGTTGTGGCAACAGTCCGAACTGGGTGCCGATAATGGAGCCTTGCTTCAGCAGATTCTGTGGAAATCCGATTGGCGGCTGGCGAAGTCGCTTCAAGACGTCAACGTCTCGGACTTGGTTCTGGACGACCGGACAACCGAACCCAACTCCGCGCTCACGGGAGCAACCGACGGTTCGAACGTCGGGGCGGTGATCGAACTCTTGCCATCGTTTCCTCGGGCGGTTGACGTCGCGAGTGAACGCGGACCAGCAAACTGAATCACAACGCTGAATCACAACGCTGAATCTCGACACGGAATCGACAAGCGATATGCGAATGCAACTTTGGACCTCCCGCGCTTTGACCGTCGCAATTCTTGCCTTCACATCCGCACTGGCATCGGCAGACGTGACGCTCGAAGGCATCCACGTGACTCGGCGAGATTTCATTGCCGGCCGAGTCTACTCGAGCGCGGGCGCGGCCGCGAAAATTGATCTCGGTTACGAGATAGGGCTGGAACGGCAACAACGAGTCTGGGTCTTTCGTTACGGACCCGGCGGTTATGAACGAGTCAATATCGCGATCCTGGAACGAGTCAACCAGAAGACCTCTCTCGTAACGTCCCTGTCCGGCAGTTCCCTCAAGGCGAATGATGTCGTGGTGGTCTCCGCAGGGGACTTGCAGATCTGGGGAAAACGCGGCCAAACCGCCGACATCGAGTTTGCACGAATCATCGAGCGTCGTCGCGTGCGCAGTTACGACACCCGACGCAATGCTGCCGGCCGCGAAGGCATCATGCGGCGGCTTGACGAGGACGAAGAGTTGCGGCGTGCGAAGTTTCGCGGCGAGAAACTGACGTTTCGACCGGAAGGACCGGCCCTGATCGACCTGACCGAAATCCGCAAGCTGGAAACCGGCGAGGCCATTGGTTTGGGATCCGACATCAAGCTGCACTTCGCGGGCGTCGATTTTGCGAAGGGACGGATCGTCGCTTTGGACCCAAAAAAGCTTGAGGGTTCTTACAAGATTCGCAAGCAGGTGGTCGCCGCGAGACTCGACCGCAAGCTCGCCGATTTCACGGACGCCGAATTCCGAATTGAAGACAATGTGGACCCCTTGGAAGTCCACGGCTACACGTTCTACCGCGGAATCGTTGACTTCCTGCGCCCG
>JAQBZS010000851.1 GCA_027622115.1 Planctomycetota bacterium
CTCCCACCGGTCGGCGCGGCCGATTTTGCTTTCGGTGCCGCTGCCGGTTTTGATTCGCTTTTCGCCTTGGGTTCCGCCTTTCCCTTCGCCACCGGAGCCTGCACCACGTTCAAAAACGATGGGGAGATGTCGTACCAACCGATATCCGCCGGGCCATCGAACTCCACCAAGGCCTGACCGTTCATATTCACGGTCTTCACAACGCCTGTTCGTCCCTCGAATCTCCGCAGCTCGGCGACGCCACTGACGACCGTGACGTATTGGTCGGTGAGCTTGGATTTGAGTTCTTCAGCAAGTTGAATTGACATAAGGCCAGCCGGTGGGGCGATGGGTTGAAGGCACAGCCGCTTCAAAACGGACTCGACGCGGCGCGGCATTTTGTGGGAATTCAGAATTCGATTCAAGCCGTCGATGTCATCCAAGAATTGAGCGCCGACGTGCGCCGATCGACTCGTGATTTAACCGGGTTGATCAGCATTCAATCCAAATGCTCAAGGTCCGCCAGATCCTTGGTTCGTCCACTTGCCCGCTTGTTGGTCCGAAGATCGTCGAAGCTGATAATTGTCACGGGAATTCCGTCGATGTCGACACGCGTCATTCTCTCGTAACACTGCGTAAACTCGACTCCCGACACCGTGGTCAACACCTCAATCCTCAACGGCGGAAACCCGGCCCGAATGATATTCTTGGCTTCCAGAAATGCGTCTGCATTGAGACCACTGTCGCGGAATCCGAATTCTTCAAAGACGCGAACCAATCTGCTGGCGTTGTCCGGCGCCATTTCGATCCAAATATCGAGATCACCGGTCGGGCGCGGGTAGCCGTAATAGCCAACGGCATGGCCGCCGATGAGCAGGTAATTAACCTCATGCTCGTTTAACAACTTCAAGAAATCTTTGAAGTCGTTCGGTAGTTGGGTCGTAGCCATAAGCCACCTGTCGAAGAAACTCGACCGCTGCCAACCGTTCCTCCGGGGGCCGAGACCGCCAATACGCCTTTTCGTCCGACTCTTCGTCGAGTCGCCCGATGGACAGCGCCGTGCGGTCAAGTTTTGCGAAGAGGTCGGTCATGCGTGGTTTCCGAAGATCGTTGATGGACGCGCGATTGGCAGTCAATTTCTCGGCAACTGCAACGCGCGAATTTCAAGAATACATCGCGGAAGCAAGCAAACAAACAGTGGAAGTTGCAAGTGCTGTCCGGGCGATGATGTCGGAATCCTTCGCTTCCCGCTGCAAGCCGCAAGTTCCGCACAATCATCGCAGTGATGCGTCCGTGCGACTTGGACTGCCAAACGACGGGCTTTGTCTGGAGTGAGCTTCATGCAGACGACCCAGGGTCCGCACATCGCGCTTTCCATCGCCGACGGACGAAGCGTGCGGACTTGTTGTACAACGGTCTGTTGGATGAGTTTCAGCGGTACAACGCCACCGTCACGATCTTCACCGAAGCGTCCCAAAGTGTTGAATTCACTCGGGAGTGGAGTCGCGACAACGTCGAATTCCGCCATTTCGATCGCTGCGATGTGACACCCGGACGAAGCCGGTCGGTGTGGGTCCGTCGCATGTTGAAGTGGCTGGGTCCGCGAAGTCTGCTGCAATCTTACGTTTGCTGGGAACAAAGCCACTTTTATCCCGCGCGGCCCGCAGGTTTGGTCTGATTCACGAAATCAACGTGGCTTTGGAAGATCCCAGCCAGGGGCGCGCCGATCGCGAATTCTTGGTCAACGACTATATCCCGTTCCGAGACGGTCAATCGACGCGGCGTTTTGCTCAACTCGGCCTGTCGCTTGCCGGCGTCGATGTGGAAACTCGGCTCCACAGCACCACGTCCGCCGCGTCCGCGTGAGCACAGGCTTCCCAAAAGGCCTTGTAATCTGGGAATTGGTCGGCGGGGACGATGCCGTCGCGGAATTCCATGCGGCGATCGCACACCAGTTTGTCGGCCTGAACCCGGATCGTTCGAGTGTAACTGCCCCAGGGGCATGACTCCGAATTCGAGTACGGCAAACCATAAGGCTCGAAGCCGTCCGGGACGCGGATCTCTTGTCGTTCCTCTTGCAAAGTGAGTTCGCGCGGACGCATCGGCTGGATTCGCTCGGCCGCGTTCATCGGGCCGGTCATGCGAATCGATTCGACCCACGGAATTCGAAACAGCAGGATGTCCTCGATCCGCCGACCCCATTGCCGCAGTTGAACTTGGTAACGCATGCGGACCGGTTGCATGAGATCGTCGAGGGTTACGAATTCTTGCTGAGTCACGGTCGCACCCGGTAAATCGCTGGCGGCAACCTGGCCGAGGACTCGTTGTTGGTATTCGATCGAACGATCCTGCATTTGGGTCCGCGTCACGGCCGCGTGTTCGCCGGTCAGTTCAATTTCGACGCTCGCGGAAAATGTGCCGTCACGATCAATTTTGCCACGCGAGGTCCGGCGGATGACATGCTGTTCCGGCCAAGGCTGCGGGACGATCGTCGTTTCCTCCATCTCGCCGTCGAGCACCAGTGCCTGCACGCCTTGGTCGTTGAACGGCAATTCGCCGAACGAACACAAACCGCCGGCGGGATCGAGCCAGATCGTCTCGTCGTGGAGCTTGGCTTGTACGATGGCGTGATCAAACCGCATGCCCGGCAAGAAGGGCGTTGTGCCGTTCATGCGAGTCAGCACCAACACGATTTTGGATTCGATCCCCACCTCGCTGAGCATGGACTGCACCAGGGCCGATTTGTCTTTGCAGTCGCCGCGTAGGTCTTCGAGCATCGACTTGGCTTCGCGTGCCGCTTCGATTTCCAGTTCGAGCGGATGCCGTCCGTAGCGGACATCGCGAGCCGCGTATTCAAAGATCGCAGCCAAGCGGTCTCGATCGGTGGTGGCGTTCGCAGTGATGTCGTGCGTGACCGACTTGAGTTCCGTCTGGTTTTTTTTCTTCGGAATGAGTTCCTTGCGATAGTGCTTGCCGATGGAGGACCAGTCGGGAAACGTCGTGAGATCGACCCACGGAACAATGTCGCGGGCATGCGGCGTGAATTCGTCGAATTCAATGCCGTCCAGGTCGCGGAGATCCCATTGCAGGATGCGATAAGCACCTCGTGTCCATTCCTGGGGCTGCCAGTCGCAGTGATGCAATTGGAACCGGACTTCGAACGGCCGAGCAATTGCCACGGTGTAGCGCAGCCGAGCACACGGCGGGATGTGCTCGCACGGGGGACCGTGAAAAAACATGTGGTCCCATGCGGCGGGTCCGGCGTCCATCGGGCGAAATTGGTCGCTCTGTTCTTCGAAGTCGACAATCACTCCCGGTCGCAGCGGGTAGAACGACAGCGAATTCGCATGAATCCGTTGGCTGTATGCGCCGTGCCCCCATTTCGCCTTGCGCCGCGAGCCGTCGGGCAGATGCACATACGATTTGCGAAACGTGTGCAGCGAACGCCGGCGGTCGTACGGTCGAACCACTTCGTCCCAGTTCGCGAGATCGTGATCGCCATGCAGCATGGTGATGAGGTGAAAGGAATGCGTCACGGTGCCGTCGCGATGCAGCGCGAATTGAGCGTCGACCAACAACACGGCTTGGCCGAAATTTGCGGCAACGGCAACATCCGGCATGTCGGCGGCGGCTTCGTCGAACGAAATCCGCGGTGCAAACGCGTTGAGGTTGCGAGGCCGCTTCAGCCAAGTCTTCAACAGGCGAGCACGTGGTTTTGGGAGCGATTGCATGCGAGGACGATGTCTTTCCAACCGGAATCGATTCTTGGGCGCGTACTTAGTTCAAGTTTGTCACATTTGGGGATTGGGGTCTGGCTTACGGAATTCAGATCTGGCGGGCGTTCGACGTCGAATTCACGAAAAACGGTAAACCGCCAAATCTGAAATCCG
>JAQBZS010000852.1 GCA_027622115.1 Planctomycetota bacterium
GAGCCATATCGCAACGACTTGCCGATCACCACGTTGGCCGAGGATCGCGTTACGTTTCCCGTCGAGGGAGTCGACATCCAGGTCGACAACGCCAAGCGAGACATTCCCGATTGGCAGCGGTGGAATGACTACGGCATCGGCCTACTGTTGAAGGGCAGTGCCGAATTCCGACAAGCCGAGTTCGCGTTCAAGCAAGTCGAAAAGTTCGATCGATACGACGGCCCGCTGAATCGGGCTCGGCTGTATTGGAGTGAAGGCCGTTTGGACGAAGCTGTCGCCGCGCTCAATCAGGCTCGCGAGTACGAATCGCCGGCACCGCCATCGTGGACGCTGAATTGGCTCGCGGGCGTCGTCAATCTGGAACAGAGCAACTTCGAGTCGGCCGAACAGAACTTTCGCAACGTGCTGGAATCCGATACGGCGGAACATCGCGAACGCGGCTTTGATTTCAGCCAAGACTACGTGGTTCGCAATCTACTCGGCGAAGCGTTGTTTCATCTGGCTCGCAAGAAGCGATCGCAGGGCGATCCGGCGGAACAGCACTACTTAGAGGCTGCGGTGGGCGAGTTCAAAAAGACGCTCAAATTCGATTCGGAAAACTCGGCGGCGCATCATCAGTTGTCGCAACTCTATGAAGCGTTGCGGAGCAAGGAACTCAAAGACGACCACCAAGAACTCGCGAACAAATACCAAGAACTCGCCGACACGCACCGCGCGAGGCATGAACGTTTTCGCGTTGACGACGAAGCGCGAGGCATTGCGGTCGGTCTCGCCAAGGAGAAGTACCCGGCCGCGAATGCCGCAGCCGAAGCGGTCGTCGTCTATCAATTGCAGCGCGCCGGCAACTTCGGTTTGCCCAAGGCAGCGGCCCGCGACGTTGAATAGTCCGGTCCAGCCGAGACACGTCACGAGACTTCGGCGTGTTCTTCGAATTCCATTGGATTGGATGAATGAATTCACGCTCGGGGTGATGCACGGACAACACTGAGCACGGTCACCGATTTCGGTTGCGCCGGGCACACCCAGCGTTCGCGGACACCACTCTCCACCGACCCCGCGTCCAGAGTTGTGAGCCGTGACGCGTTAGCGGCCGGGCACCGAACATGCCCGAGGCCTTACGGCCAACGGCTCACGCACGAAATCCCACAACTCTGGGGCCATTGGGTCAACGCACCCCGCGTCGGTGGAAGCACGACTGACAAGCTACCCCGGCTTTCGTCGCATCAACCATTCCTCCGCCGAGACAACGAGCAGCAGCGGAGGCTCAGTCGCTGCTTCCACCGACACGGGGTACACGGGGTCGGTGGAGAGCGGTGCGGCTCCCAGGGTCGGGCTCCGCGAGATTTTGACACGCTTACTACTTAACGGTGGCGGTTCCATTCGACCGCCAACGGCGCGGCAGCAATCGGCAATGCCGAGATGATCGACAACAGGCCCAGTTGACACAACACCCGCGGATCACTCCCCGCGAATCCCCAACACGTCGCGGAAGCCGCAGCCCAGATCGCCAATCCCAACCCGACCGCCTGGAAGTTGATCAAGGATCGCCGGAGGGTCGTCGCGAACAAATGGACCGCCAACGTGATTGCGAGTCCCGCCAAGCTCCACATCACCGCCTGTGATGCGACGCGCGCAGGCTCTGGCGGCAGGTACAAGCGGAGTATGGCGATCACAATCACGGTCGAGATGATTCCGATGTACACAACCGACACCACGAATGCTTGCCGCCCAGTCCACACGATTGAAGAAACCAGCCCGCCGGTCGTCCAGCACGTCAGCAGAGACGTTGCGAACAAGACCGGAATGTTTCCGCCAAATTTCGCACCCTGCATTGCGTTTGCGGTCATCGGAAACCAATCCAACCCAAACACCGCAACGGCCGCCGCGTAGGCGAGCGACATGCTCGTCACCAGCATGATCCACGCGAACAACGTCGACTTGCCGAGAACCCGTAGTTTTGCCGCCGCGAGCCGTCCGTTGTTGATCGGCATCGTCGAAATCGATTGCCCCATCTTCCAAACCGCTTGCGACGTGAGATCCACCACGCCGAGAATCATGCCCACGCCGCCGGAAAAAACGATCAGCAGCCCGGAGATGCCGTCCATCGGATTTCGCGGCGGTCTGACACTCCAGCGGTAGCAGATGAAAAACGTCACGCAGAATAGAATTGGGAAGCAGATCGCCGCCGGCAGCATGCCGAAACGGTGAAATTGCTCAATCGCATGGCGGGGCGACCGTGGTACTTCGGCGATTCGGGATTCTCCCGCCCGCCAATCCACAAGCATTTCGACGCGGTTGGCATCACCGCGGCGGTCTCGTTGCAATCCACGCACGCAGACCAGGAACGAAACGCCGCTGCAGCATGTCAGGACGATCCAGTCGCCCGGCATCACATCGAACCACAGTTGCATCGGAGCCCGAAGACCGGCGGGGGAGGATCGCGAGACCACCCACACGGCGAACGTTGACGCTGCGGCCAATACGAGCGCCGCCGTCCGAATACGAAAATGAGTCAGTTTCGCAGCCATCGCGCCGAGCACGCACACACCGACCGCGATCGCCAGCGATGTTCCCAGCACCGGCCATTCGGCTTGAAACGTCCCACGAAAGACCGCCAAGCACACGACGTTGCCCAACACAGCCATCACGGCGGTGGAGCCCATCATCCACACGACCAACGTCCGCGTGGTGATCGGTAACGCATACATACGTTTCAGCGACTCAATATGCGGAATCGCGGACACAAACGCGAAGAGTAGGAATGCAGTTCCGAGGTAGCTGAAGTGAAACCATCGCAGCGCTTTCGGCGCGATCGTTTCGGCATCGAACGGAATCCCCGCGCTCGCAAACAGACTCGTGAATCCAAGCGGGGCCACGATCAGCAACGACACGGCGAGCACGAACGACAGGCGAACTTGGCGAAAATAGCTCCACGCGAGTGCTCGTAAGACGGATGAAGACATACGGTGCTTCCGATTCAGAACGTGTTGCCGACAATGCCACGAAGCGAAATTGGAATCCAAAGACTCTCTGAAAAAGCGGGACAGACACCCACATGTTGAATTTCGGAATTGAATTGGCACAACATGCGGGAGCCAGTCCCGGTTTTCAGAGACTCTACGAATCGGTCTTGCTCCTGCCACCGATCCGCGCCACGAAGATCTCTTCCAACGACGGTGCGCCCCGCTCGACAATTTGCGCATTCATCTCGGAGATTTGACGTTCGACGTGGTCTCGCTGGCCGTTGCACACGATGGACCATTCATGGCCTTCCCCGTGGCAAGAAATGACGCCGTCGATTCGCGGTGCCGATTCCAGGGGCTGCTCGAACCGCACCACCAATCGTTCGTGCGAATTCAGAACATCGTCCAAGGGCTCGGAGATCATCAGTCGACCGGCATGCAACACGGCCAAGTGATCCGACACTCGCTGCACTTCATCCAACAAGTGCGACGAAAACACGACCGTACGCCCCTCATCGGCCACCGTGCGAATAATGGCCGACAGGATGTCCCGACGAACGACGGGGTCGAGTCCCGAAGACGGCTCATCCAACAGCAGTAATTCCGGACGATGAGCCAGCGCTGCCAACAAGCCCGCCCGAGCAAGCTGACCGCGCGAAAGGCTCTTTAGTTTTTGCGTGCTCGTCAGCTCGAACAAATCGATCAACTCTCGGGCGTAGTCGTCATCCCAATTCGGGAAGAACGCTTTCGTGTAGTTGACATAGTCGGCCACTCGCATCCACAACGGCAGATCTCGATCCTCGGACAAGTAGCCGATTTTGCTCAGCACCGCGACTGGGTCGGCGACGGGATCAACTCCAAAAACGCGAACGCTGCCTGTTTGCGCGCGCAACAGTCC
>JAQBZS010000853.1 GCA_027622115.1 Planctomycetota bacterium
CTGTTCGACGAAGATGCGAGCTGCACGATCCTCCGTCCCGGCCGAAAATTCGATGTTCTGGCAGTGAATTCGCTGGCCAGACAGCCAGTACGGGCCACCCCTGCTGTCGATGAGAACTCGCTGATTGTCCGCACCGCCGACTCGCTCTATCGAATCGAAGCGGCCGCCGCAGACCCGCGTCAGAATTCGACCAATTCTGATGATTAAACACATTAAAACTTCAGAGGAAGTGAAATGACAAAGCCAACACGTCTGCCGCTCGCCCTAACCATGCTCGTGTTGTCACTGTGGGGCACGTCGGCCATGGCGCAGACGGAGGTGCGCCCGTATCCTGATCCGGGTCATCGGTACCTGGGCGTTTATGGTGGCGGAGATGATTGCCATTTCGACTACCATCTGGGCAAGCTTAGTCTGGGCGACACGTTTCCCAACAAGGCCGCGTGGTGGGCTGGTGTGAAGGCGAGCCGCGCGGGGCAAGATAACGCACATCGCCATGACGTATTCACGGTTTACTGCGGAGAAAGTGACGCGGACCTGGAGACGGGAAAGCGGCGTCTCGATGCATGGCTGGCGGCGGAGAAGGATTGCCCGACGTATCCGGAGTTGATTCCGGCCATTTGCCTGGGCGAAGAGAACACCGGCGGCCGTGTCGAAGTGCTCGACGGCCTGGCTCGGTATGTCCGCGAGAAGTACGGCATCCCCGTCTTTCAATGGTACACCGACCCGTTTCCACCCGATCCAAATCTGACCGCCGATGGCTGGATCTGGGATTCGTACGGTTGGGACCGAGTCCGGTTTCGCAAGCATCTGATGAAGTTCGTGGCGCTTGGTAAACCGGCGATTTGCGTCCCGTGGGCGACCGATCCGCACTGGCCTCAGTGGACGCAATATCCGACAACGGAGGCTCTGATCAACCGGGAGTGGCACCAGTTCGATACCTCTCGCGAATTTAACGTTTCGTGCGCGGCATTCGCGGTGGCTGGTCCGACCGGATCGGTCAATCATTGGATGGGAAGTGATTCCGCCGACATGGTTCAGTTGCGGGCAGCGCTGCGGCTCAAGCGAGAAGAGATGTATGACACGCGGCTCGGAACGCTTCCGCTGTCTTCGGCGAACTTCTCCGTCCGCGATCGCAGCGTGCCGGTGGGGGGCGATCGCGACGCACCGAGCGTTTACGAGGAGTCGTTCTCCGGATTCCAATGGCTGCACGATGCCGACGTGCGCGGATTTCTCGGCCTGACGCTCACCAGCCGCCCCGAGGAACCGGGGTTCCTGACGCTCAAAACAAAGTTCGGCGAAACATCGCGCGCGTCGCTGGTCTATCGGTTTGAGTCGTACTTTCCGCTCGAATCGGTCGAAGTCACTCTGGAAGCCGCTGCCCCCACCGACGCTCGCTGCCGCAACACGCTGGCCATTTCCACCGATGAGCTGGGCCGCGATTGGCCGCTGGAAGTCACGCAACACAGCGCGGACAAGATTGATTCGCTCCGGCTGGGTGATGAGGGATCGCTGAAAGGCAGGCATGTCTTCTTCGTCCGCGTCTCGATGGAGAATGCGGCTCAGCAGGCCGGTCTGGCGGGAAACCGTCTCGATCGACTGCGCGTGCGCTGCGAGCATCAACCGCCGCAGGCTGGCGCGGTGGCGAAGTTGTCGTCGGACTTGTACGGCAACCTGACCTACGAGGACGACTTCACCACCAAACGCTGGTCACATCTCGGGCGACTCGATGTGGGCCACCCGACTCACGGCGGCTATCGTGACCGTGGCTTTTGGGTGGGAATGACGGGTGGTTTCGCCACGTCGACTCATCTGGTTCAACGACTCTCGTCGCCGCAACCATTGAAGCAGCTCGTCGTCACGGCTGATTGCTCGGCGAACGGCCCAAGTCTGGGGGGATCGATGACACTGAGCGTCGGACCGCGCGGTGAGAAACCGAAGTGGGAAGTCCAAACGCAAGGAGTCCACAACGGCTCTCTGAAGCTGGAGGTTCCGGCCGGCGAACTGGGATCGCTCCATGACTTCGACGTGCATATGACGCTGCACAGCAGTTCGGGCGTCGAGAACGGTGACAAAGCGTGTGCCACGCTCAGCAAGCTGACCATTCAGGCGAAAGGCGAATAATGTCCATGATGTTGCCTCACAATCACAAATGCGCAATCTGCGCGGCGTTGCTCGCACTGTGCCTGGGATCGTTGTCGGTCGCGGCTGCCGAGGAAGCCCGCAGAATTCCCGCCGGACAACGGCAACTGTTTCTGGATGACGACGCGATTGCAAAGATCGAGAATCTCAAGCGGACGCTGCATCAACCGGAAAAACGAGGCGCCGTGATTCGCAGCGCTAACCCGTCTCAGACGATCCAGACACGAACCGCTCCCGTGTGGGACCCGGAAGCAAAGCATTTCAAATTGTGGGTCATGAGTACGGACGAGCCGTTGCGGATCAGCACGGATGGGCTGCATTGGACAGCCGGACCCAGGCCCAATCTGCGAATCGATCATGCGGTCTACGATCCGCACGACAAAGACCCCGCACGCCGCTTCAAGGCGGCGCTGCTGAACGAGGGCTTTGCCGTTTCCCCGGATGGCGTGCAATGGACGAAGCTGGACCTGCCTGCCATCCCCAGCAGCGACGAAGGCAACTTCAGTTATGACCCGAGCGAGGGTTTGTTTATCCACTCGGTCAAACGCGGCGGTCCGTTTGGACGATCCGTCGCCATTGCCACCAGTCTGGATTTCAAAACGTGGCGTGACTACGGGGTCGTGTTTCACGCCGACGAACTCGACCAGGAGATCGGCATGCGGCGGATTGTGGAACGGCTCGGCAATCCGCAACTCAAGCAAACGGAGTACAACACGCCGGAACATTACAGCGTGCAGATCTACAACATGGGCGTGTTTCACTACGAAGGGCACTACATTGGTCTCCCGTCAATCTATCACCACACAGGCAAAGTACCGCCGGGCTGGCCGGGATTTGAGAATCTGCGACTCTCGCCTGCCATGAAGGATGCGGTGGGCAAATACGGGGACTACACGGGGTTTTACAACATCCAACTGGTGACCAGCCGCGACCTGGTCCATTGGCAACGAGTCGCCGAGCGACAGCCGTTCCTTGAAGCTTCGCCACTCGGTGCTGGTGCCTACGACACGCAGACGATCATTGGGCCGTCTGCGCCTGTCGTCCGTGACGACGAGTTGTGGTTCTATTACACAGGCATCAAGCACTACGCCTTCGTCGCTTCCGGCAACGAACCTGGCTTCGACGACTACTATCCGGACAAAGGCGCCGTGTGTCTGGCCGTGCTGCGACGAGACGGTTTCGTCTCGCTTGATGCGGGGGCAGAACCAGGCACGCTGCTGACCAGGCCGTTTGTGCTCGCGGGGACAACACTGCACGTCAACGTGGATGCCAGGGCCGGCGAACTCAATGTCACGGTGCTCGACGGAGACGGCCAGACACTCGCTGTTTCCGATCCAGTCACTGGGAACCAGCCGCACGCGGCGCTGCGTTGGAAGTCGAGCAATCTGAACAGCGTCAAAGGAAAGACGGTGAGCCTGCGGTTGTCGCTGCGCAACGCCCGGCTATACTCGTTTTGGTCGGAATAGTGATATGGCTCAGTGCATTCGGCTCACTCGCCTGACGGATGCTTGACGATCGGCATTTTTCAGAAGGCAAATGAGTTCTTAGATGAGGAATCGACACCATGCCAAGAGTAATTGCGAAGGTAGCACTGTTTGCTTCCATGTGGATCAGCGCCGGACTGCCCGTGCCGGCATCCGAGCCCGAGATTGTCTCCGTCCGCAAGATCTGGGATCGCGGCGAGCACAACGCGTTTACCGATCTGATCCGTTTC
>JAQBZS010000854.1 GCA_027622115.1 Planctomycetota bacterium
TTTGAGCCGCGAGCATTGAACTTTGAACCACCCGACCCCAGCCACCCCTTGCACGAAACCTGCGCCAAAGAATTCGTCAGTCAAGAGCGAGTTTTCAACACCCTAGGTCAGACCCTTTTTCAGAGAGCTTCTAGAGACTGTGTCGAGGTCGTTCGCATCGCGAGTTCTTCACGGTAGGGTGTGTCGAGGTCGAAAGCCTTCGGCCCTGTTTTTTGTTGCGAGACGCATTAGGAAGCTACATGGCAGACATCATCGCAAACTTCATCGGCGGACGTCCGGCTCCAGCCCACGTGACTCAACACGTTTCCATCCACAACCCTTCCACGGGCGAGGTCATTGGGGAAGTGCCACTCTGTGGGGCAGCCGAAGTCGATGCGGCCGTGCAGGCGGCGACGCACGCCTTCGCGGCCTGGTCCGCGACTCCCGCGCCCAAACGAGCGGCGTGCTTGTTTCGCTATCGCGAAGTCCTGGAGCAGAACTTCGAATCACTCGCGCGACTGATCACTCTTGAAAACGGCAAGACACTCGAAGAAGCCGGTGGAGACGTCCGCCGCGGCATTGAAGT
This sequence comes from Planctomycetota bacterium, assembly GCA_027622115.1. Classification (GTDB taxonomy): domain Bacteria; phylum Planctomycetota; class Planctomycetia; order Planctomycetales; family Planctomycetaceae; genus JAQBZS01. Next base: position 566 of record JAQBZS010000854.1, read on the forward strand.
GGTCGAATTCGCCTGTGGGATCGCTCAGCTCACCAAGGGAGAAAGCCTGTCGCAGGTGGCCCCGGAAATCGACGCGGTCACCATTCGCGAACCGCTTGGCGTCTGTGCGGGAATCACGCCGTTCAACTTTCCCGCAATGGTTCCCATGTGGATGTTTCCGCTGGCGATCGCGTGCGGGAACACGTTCATTCTGAAACCCAGCGAAAAAGTTCCGCTGACCGCAATGCGATTGGCCGAGCTATTCCTGGAGGCCGGTTTGCCGGAAGGCGTGCTGAATATCGTGCATGGTGGTCACGACGTGGTGGACGCGCTGTGTATTCATCCGGGAATCGCCGCCGTAAGTTTCGTCGGATCGTCGCGTGTTGCCGAGCATGTCTACACGCTGGGCAGCCGTCACGGAAAGCGAGTCCAGGCTGCCGGCGGTGCGAAAAACGTGCTGCTGGTGATGCCCGATGCCGACCCGGATCCCACGCTCCGAGCGATCCTGGGAGCCGCCTACGGTTGTGCCGGTCAGCGCTGCATGGCCGGCTCGTTGCTGATGCCGATCGGAGACGACACGGCCGACGCGTGGCGAGATCGAGTCAGCGGAGCCATCGCGAAATACAAAGTCCAAGACACTTCGGCCAACGACGGTGCCGATATGGGGCCGGTCATTAATGCGGTCGCACGAGAACGCGTGCTGGGATTTATCGAACGGGCACCGGCTGCCGGCGCGGAGGTCGCGTTCGACGGCCACGGCCTCAGCCCCGACTGTGGCTTCTTCGTGGGGCCGACGCTGATCGACAACGTGCAGCCGGGTACGGAACTCTTTCAAGAGGAAGTCTTCGGACCGGTGCTCTCGATGATGCGACCGCGAACCTTGGAAGAAGCGATCCGCACCATGAATGCTCATTCCTATGGGAATGGGGCCTCCATTTTCACATCCAGCGGCGCGGTGGCTCGGCAATTCGCACGCGACATCCAATGCGGCATGCTCGGAGTCAACGTGGGCGTGCCCGCTCCGATGGCACTCTTCTCTTTCTCGGGCTGGAACCGCAGCTTCTTCGGCGACCTGCACGTGCAAGGGACGGAAGGCGTGATGTTCTACACTCGTCAGAAAGTCGTCCTGTCACGCTGGGACAGCAACTACGTGCGGAACCAAGGCTGGTAGCTGAAGTCGTGAGACTTCAGACCGGCTCGGAGCATGTTCAATCAACTCTCGACGCGCAGCCGCTCGATAACCGGCCCGTTGGCTTCCGGAAACACCAAAGACTCCAACGATTCGCGATCCACCCAGCGATAATTGCCATGCGGTTGAATCACGTCATTCGACTCCACAAGTTCGCATCGCCAGAAATGCAGGCGAACGTTCCCATGCTCGTATAAGAATTCGACATCGTCGATCTGCCGGACCGACCGGACTAGCAGACCTGTTTCCTCGGCACATTCGCGGACGCAACATTCGCGAGGAGTCTCGTTCGCGCGGCACTTTCCGCCGGGGAATTCGTCATAGCCCGCCAGCGGCCCATCCGGTCCTCGCGTGCCGACCAAGTACTGCCCGTTTCGCTCGACAACGGCGATGCCAATTTCGGTCGCACTCATTTTGCCTCCTGCATTCGTTCTATAACACCAAGCCTTGCGCGAGCCGTTTCCTGCGACAAAGGATCCGTGCCATCAAGTCGAAATCACTTTCGGATATTGCGTGAACGGGGAAAGGTCGCTAAACCGGTCCTCTGTTATTGTAACTCGTAACACTATGGGCATCCGCTGATAATGGGATTCAGGTCGTCCGTTCGGTTCTTGTCGCGTTCATTGCAGATTCTGGCCGTGCTGATATTGTGGCCATTTGGCTTTCTATTAGACATGGATCGGAATAGGAATGGTCTGGTCGGCGAAATCATCCGATGGTCACAAGACTGGGCTCCGGAATTAGTTTTGGCTGCGGGGCGTTGATTATACTGTCCGGCGGGATTTCCAGACTGGTTCGCGAAACAACCGATGCACAGAGAATCCTCAATAAGTTGATCGATGAAAGTCTCGACAAGTTTCGGTCCGCAGTGTTTCCAACAGTTCCAAAGACCGAACCAACCGCCAATAACCGTGTGACGGTCTTCAAACACGTTCGATGGAAGTGGTTGGTCTTTAGGTCGATTTGGCCGTGGGGGTTCTGGAGAGGTCCAGCATCCGGTTGGCTCGTATTTGTGCGACGCTCAGGTCACACTACCCAGGCTTCATCAACGGTGTTTCTCGCGCCAGACGATCCGGAGCATGCGGAGGGGGTTGCTGGCCGTGCTTGGAAAGGTGATGCATCGATCCGAGTTCGCGATTTGCCGGTACTTTCAAATGTTGCGTATGCCGGAAAGATGTGGAAATTGTACCACTGGATGCGTGCATGTTTCTTACGACAGCCAACACAATCCTGGTTGCGTCACCTTGGCAATGTTTCGGAGGTCCGCAAGTACTGTGATAGCGGCAACGTTTCGGAAAGATGGGTCTGGAGAAAAATCAAGAATAAGCAGGGACTGCCGGTTTCGGTCCTGGCTACGCCACTTGACACGGCCGATAATGAAAGATGGGGTGTGCTCGTGATTGACAGTTCAAATGAGTTTGACTGTATCGGCGAGGACGGTGAGCAGTTTCGCAGAGCCTTCCAAAACCTCCGAAAGCAACTCAGAGCATACGGCCTCATGAGGTAGTTATGTCAGAATCTCCCTGGATTGATGTCGACCCTGCGAAATTCAATCGCAAGAAAACCAGAGTGCGAGATGGAGTAGAGGTTGTCGTAGGAATGCTTCCTGACGACCTGCCGGACGGTGTTCGAGGGTTTCAGGATGATGAACTCGATCGGTACGTGATTGAGTTTCGATACCTTGATAACGAAGAACCGCACATTATCCAATCTCCGGACTCGCGCACGGAATTTGTGATCGGTGAGTTCAGTGGACGCCTTTTTGCTGTCCGCATTGACGCTTCCACTTTAGCTGCGTCGATACGGAGTGACGTTGACAAGGCGATCCGTGATTTGATCCGCGCCAAGCGACTGAAGCAGAATCGACAGCACAGGCCGAATCGGCAACTGGACAGACGGAACCGGCGTAACCGCCAGAATTACTTTGTGGCGGGTGAAGTTCTTAAAAACACGCAAGAACAGCTTTTGGCATACGACTGAACGCAAGCGTGACTCATTGACCGCTCCGGAATCAACTGAGCAGTAGTCGTAGGGCCGGTTCCAACGGTCGATCTTTCTTTCATCGGTATCGCGTGGCCGGCCGCAGGGTGTTGAAAACTCGCTCTTGACTGACGAATT
>JAQBZS010000855.1 GCA_027622115.1 Planctomycetota bacterium
GCTCCAGGCAATTTTTACAAAAAGTCAAAAAATCACTTGACCACATGCTTCCCATAGACGGAACAAGCTCCGCGCAGTCCTGGCAGCGACCGCCGGAACTGCGCGGAGCTTGTTCCGGCCCACTCATCAATTCGGGACGACTCGCGGCCACATCGGGCAGGCCGAGAACGAACGCTGCGATGAATTGGCGACGTCAATGATCGGGCACGCCGATGTGGATCGCGTCGCCGTCATTCACAAGGTTCGTCGTACAAGAGCCAGCCAAACGCGGAGACACCCGAAGGATCCGACGGCACCGATCTGGCTGGAAGCAACGTCTCTCGGGAGTTGAGGCATTGTGCCGTTGTGTTTCGCATCGACCATTGCACCGCGCTGTTTCAGGTCGGTCGGCAGGCCGGCGATCGGCAGGTCCACTTCGCGATGATCAAGTTTCAGGTTGGCATGCTGGTCTCACTGCACTTTGTCGTCGTTGTGCGTGACCTGGATAAATCGCACGCCGGATTCAGCGAAGCGGCGAGCCAGCAGGCACATGCGATCGAGCTGCAGCCGTTGAATGTCACGCGGCAGTTTCGGATTCTGAATGGACTTCACGCCTGCCTGATCCGGTCCGAGAACGCGCAACATCAGAATTCACGCTTCAGGTCAACAGGCTGCGCTAGCCACGGTTTTCCACGATGAAACCGAACCGCCCCCTCGATTCTTACCAACGCTCGACCGGACCGTTTGGAACGCGGATCAGGGCCGTGGGAATGGACGTTGTGCGTGTTCCGTAGCGTTCCGTGATTTCGCCCACGATGGCGTCGAATTCGGATACGGATTCGAATCGTCGCAGTCGGTCTTCCAAGTCTTCCGGGATGCCGAGTTTCGCTCCGTACCAGCCCGCGAATTTTCGAAAGAGCACGCAGCTATAGTCGGCATGTTGCTGCGTCATGAGTGCGAAATGTCGACACAAGAAACGAATCTTCTCGTCACGCTCCGGCTCGATGGGGGTTTGCCCCGCCAAACGTTGCTGAATCTTGCGATAGATCCATGGATCGAGCATCGCACCTCGGCCGATCGCCACGGCGTGGCAACCGGTTTCTCGGCGCATGCGAAACGCGTCGTCCGGCGTGCGGACGTCTCCATTGCCGATGATGGGAATCGAGGACACTGCTTCGACCGTGCGTCGAATGCCTTCCAAATCAACCTGGCCATGAAACCCCTGTTGCCGAGTTCGGCCGTGAACCGTCACGGCGGCGACTCCCACGTCTTCGAATTGTCTTGCCAGCAGTGGCGCGGAGATTGACTCGGCATCCCAACCCAATCGCATCTTCACGGTCACGGGAATATCGACGGCAGCCACCACGCACGCAGCCAATTCAGCGGCTTCGGTGGAATCGCACATCAACCGAGCCCCGCCGCCTTGGCTGTTGACCTTGGCCATCGGGCAGCCCATGTTGATGTCGACTCCTTGGTAGCCGTGATCTTCCAGCCACTGCGCGGCAAGTACGAGTTGATCTTTCTTGCCGCTAAAGATTTGGATCGACAGCGGACAGTCCGCCGAACACGTCTCGATCAACTCCAGTGACTTGGGATGCTGCGACAGCAAGCGTGTGGCTAGAACCAGATCCGTCGTTGCCAGCCCGAGGCCGCCGAGTTCACGAATCGCCAAGCGAAAGGCGTGATGTGTATAGCCCGCCAACGGTGCCAGGAAATATCGCGACGGGATGCGTCTGCCGCCGAACTCGATCGCACTGCCATCGAGTTCTTCGGTTGTGGACTCATCCTTTGGCCAAGTGATGGGCATGTGCCGCGTCTTCGCCTTATCGCTCTTCGATCTCGATGGCATTCAAGATCGGCGGTTGCTGATTCGGGGCGGACTTGAAGTTGATTTCGAGTAACTCGTCTTTGACGCCGACCTTAAACCTAATCTTCCAAGGGCGCCGCAAGTCCCCAGTCAGGGCACGAATGTCCATAAGAATCCAACGTGGTATGGTTTCGAATTGATACGCGAAAACTCGCTTGTTGGCTTCGTTGATCCAGTTCTCGCTGAAATACAACGTCACCATGTAAGTCCCTTTGGGAACCGTGGCCCGAAATGCGCTAAGTCCCTCGACTGCGGTAGATTGCAATGGGTTTTGCACTTTGGGGTCGGCTATGTTTTTTCCACCGGCGTGTCCCCAACTACCTTTGGCGAACGGCTTCGAGGCCAGCCATGTCGTGTCTTTGTCCTCTTTGACGTCGGGACCACCGAGGTTCACATGAAGTAGGATCTTGCCGCGCGCGTTGCGAGCATTCGCATAAGCGTCTTTGGGGACCGGCGCCTTCTTGGGTGTTGGTTTCGATTCTGTTTTTTTTGCCGGAATATTTTTCTTGGCGGGTGGAGTTGTCTTCTTTGCCGGCGGATTCGGTTTCGGAGCGGGAGCTTTCGCCTTCGGCACTACAGGCTTTACGACGGCAACGGCTTCACCGGCTGGCGGGTTTGCTCCGGCCATCAAAGCGCTGACCTCGGTTTCAAGAAGAGCGCCGTGAAAAAATTGCAAATCATCGATCGCGATTGCCGCATGGACCGACTTACCGCCCACCGAATCCACGCCAATCTTCGGTTGTTTCGGAGTCTGGAGTTTGCCGATGTTGGGATGACTCGCGACTTGCTTGCCATCGACAAACAGCGTGGCCGGGCCGTCACTCACCCAAGTCAAGGCCACGTGATGCCACCTTTGCAATTCCAGCTTGGTGGTTGAGTTCAACGTTTCCTTTTCGCCGACTCGCGACGAAAGGCCTCCGTTGGCGTCGGTTTGCAACGTGAAGCGTCCCGCTTGGTCGTCGGACACCAAGATCGGCGTCGAAGCGGAGTTATCCCGACGTTGGATCCAGAATGCGATGCTGCCTGCAACCGGCTTGAACGAATTCGGATCCAGTTTAATCGCAGTATCTTTGCCATTCAGTACGATCGCGGATCCCAGCGGTCCCGGATCGAATTTCGGTTTTCCCAGAAACTTAATTACCAGGGTGGAAAACGAATCCTTAACGGTCGAATGCACGCTCTCTTCGTCGTCGAGCGTCCAATGTCCGACGAGCTTGACTTCAACCCGATTCGCAGTCGCTTTGGGAACCGTTTCCGATCCGCTCGCTGCCGGCTTTTCACTCGCGTCGGCAGTTGAATCGGTCTTGCCGCTGAGGTCGTCTTCGATCGTCGTTTTTGAATCGTTCAAACTGACGTTGGGGGCTTCGGCGTTGGTAATGTTGGCCGTGGAATCTTCATCACCGTCGGTCGCCTCGGGATCACTGGCATCGCCCATCAGCATCACTGCGGAGACGACAACCATCGCCGCGACGGCAACGCCGCCCGCAAGCACACGCCAGTCCTTCCAGAGTGGCTGCGCAACCGCAGACGCGCCGGCATTCGAATCGAAAGTCTTCTCGTCGAGGGCGGGGTCAAGAGTTGGTGCGTCGGTGACACTTGCCGAATCGGCTTTCTGATCAACCGCCGGCGCTGCATCGTTTGCGCCGACCTCGGCCAGCTTTGCGTCGTATTTGGCTCGCCGTTTCGCGTCCAGCAAGCACCGCCGCGCACCGGCGATCTCGTTCAACAGTGACTGTGACGACTTCCGGTGCGGGCCGGACGCCATGTCTTGCAGGTACGACGTTTGTCTATTGGCGGCCGCATCGATCACATCTGCGTGGTGCTCGAACTGTTCGATCCCCAAGAGGCGATAATGATTCGGAGGCTGATCCTTCGGCGGGATGCCCAACCAGATGTAATAGGGGTCAAACTCTTCCGCCATCGGTCGAATTTTCTACAGATGCATTGATTGGAAAGCCCGAATTGTGTCTTACCCGTGAGTCATGCGACATGCAATTGTGA
>JAQBZS010000856.1 GCA_027622115.1 Planctomycetota bacterium
GTCTACCGCCCGCCAAATCTGAAATCCGTAAGCCAGACCCCGTTCCCCCCCAAATGTGACAACTCGAACTCAGGCCCGGCCAACAAAACCAAGACACTGGCTGCCGCGTTTGGTGAAAACTGCGTACAACTCACTGCAATGACAGAGCAACCACAACAAGAAGACCTCGCCCACGCGGATGTCGGCATCGTGTGTGCGCTGCCGATCGAACTCAAACCGTTCGTTGCGCGATTGGATCGAGTCCGCAAATACAAGACCGGTCGATTCACGTTTCGCGGCGGTCGTTGGGATCAGATCCGCGTCGTCGTCGTGGAAAGCGGGATGGGTTTCGCGCGGGCTCGCGACGCGACGCAATCACTGATCGGTTCACATTCGCCGAATTGGATTCTGTCGTGCGGATTCAGCGGCGGGTTGTTGCCGGAAACCAAAATCGGCTCGATCGTGATGGCGAATCGAATCGTCGACACGCACGGCCAGGAACTCAGCGTCGACCTCAAGATGCAAAGTGACGCGGCGAAAAATATGTTCGTGGGTGGCTTTGTGATCGCCGACGAAATGATCAAAACAGTCGACGAGAAACGGCGGTTGGCGGAAGTTCACAGCGCGATCGCCGTGGACATGGAAAGCCTCGCCGTCGCCCAGATTTGCCGAGACACCGAAACGCGGTTCATGTCAATTCGCGCGATCAGCGACGACTTGTCCGAGGATCTGCCGCAAGAGATCACGACCGTGATCGCAAACTCGGGATCGAGTCGACTCGGCGCCGCGATGGGCGCGATTTGGAAGCGACCGGGCAGCGTGAAAGACATGTGGCGTCTGCGAGAAAACGCTCACGTGGCGGCGGATCGCTTGGCAGCATTCCTCGATGGCGTGATTCCGCAATTGGCATAGACCATGAGCGCTGTCTCGATCAAATGTCCGTCAGACGTTCGTTCGAGTCGCCGAAGCGATCGAGTTGCACGCCGGCCTTGTCCATCAGCGACAAGTACAGGCTGCACATCTTGCGATTGGGTTTGCCGAGATAATCCAAAATGCGGCCGGTCTTAATTCGACCGCCGCCGCTGCCGAGCATCACCACCGGTAACTGACTGTTGTTGTGGCCGCCGGTCATCATGCTCGACATGAACAGGATCATGCTGTTGTCCAGCAAAGTCCGTTCGCCCTCTTGGACGGCGTCGAGTTTGCCGGCGATGTAAGCCAGTTGCTCGGTGAAGAACCGGTTCACTTTCAACCAGTCGCCACCGTCGCTGTGCGAGAGCAAATGGTGGATCATGTAGTCGATGCCCTGAGTCGGCGATCGATCGGACGTCAGATTCGGAAACCGTAACGACGAGTGATCGTTGTTGAGTTTCAAGGTGCAAACTCGCGTCGTATCCGTGCGGAAGGCGAGTACGAGAATGTCGCACATCAACCGCATATGCTGATCGATGTCTTGAGGGATGCCATCGGACGGTCGCGGCATGTCCGGTTTTTCCAGTGTCGGTCGCCAGCCCTGCAATCGACCGGCCTTGCCCGCCTGCTCGATCCGCAATTCCACTTCGCGGACCGACGACAAATACTCGTCCAATCTTTGGCGGTCGGACTTGCTGACGTTGTTCCGCAGCCCGCGAGTGTCTTCGATCACTGCATCCAGCACGCTCTTGTCGGTCCGGCGAATTTCGTCGCGAAACAGGCGATCGAACGCCAGTGCCGGGTACACTTCCAGCGGTGTTGGGGTGCTCGATGAATTCCACGAGATATGCGAGCTGTAGATCATCGAATAGTTCTTGTGGATCGCCGCGATCGACCGTTCGCAACCCAGCACCAGGCTGGGCACTTTCGTTTGCGACTTGAGGTGTTCGGCGACGACTTGATCGCAACTGATCCCAGACTGAATCTCACCGCCGGGAGCCAAATGGGCACCCGTGAGAATATTGCCCGTCTGGCAACTGTGGATGCCGCCGATCAGTGCCTCTTGGTTGTACAAGCCGCGCAGAAACAACAGCTTTTCGCGGTACGGCAACAGCGATTCCAGCACCTTCCCGAGTTCCATTTTCTTGCCGGCACCCTTGGCCCACCACTCGCGGCTGTGAAACCCGTTGCCGGCAAACAGGCAGGCGAATCGCACGGGTGGTTCCGAAGACGCGTTCTTCGGTTTGTCGCCGCCCCACGCCGGCACCGATTCCAACCAAGGCAAGGCCATCGTGACGCCAACACCGTGAAGGAAGCCTCGTCGCGGAACGGACAGAGTCGGAGTTGTCATCGTGCTTTTCCTGTTTTGATGATGGACGCTGCTGCAATCATTCGCCGCGACTGAGCAACATTGTAGCAAACCGAGTCGCTTCATCTTCCGCAAATCCGCTCGCTGTTGGGCCAGCAGTTGGAGATTATCGTCCTGGCGGAGCAAGAGGAATGCTATCCAGCGGACGACCGCTTAAAACAAAATACTTCGAATAGAATTCTTTGGAGCATGAGAAGCCGGATGTCGAGACTCCATGAGATTCCGCTGCGGCCGAATTCGCCCGACGAGTTACGTCAAATCGCGAGGAACTTGCGAGACGCGTTACCCGCTCTACGTAGCATCGGACCTGCGGACACGTTCACGTTGTTACAGAGACTTGGAGCCGAGTGGCAGCCGGGTACACCCTATTTCAACGAAGCCCGCAAGTTGCTCGACGGAACATTCAGCCCCGTTGCAATCGATGCCGCCTTGAAGAACTTGGCGTGGTCGCTCACGGGGAACAATCTGCAAGCGGAACTCGCCCGAGAACTCGGGCGTTCCGACCTGCTGGAGACTTGGCAAGTCGACGAGTCCCACACGGGTTTGGTCCGAGGCTTTCCGCTGGGAGTCGTGGCGCAGGTTCTTGCCGGCAACGTCTTCTTAAACGGGATCATCGGCGTGGCGCAGTGCTTGCTGACTCGCAACGCCGCCTTGTTGAAAACCAGCAGTCGCGATTGTGGTCTGACCGCGTTGTTCGTCAAATCCTTGTTCGAATGCGATGCATCCGGCGTTCTGCAACAGGCGATCGCCGTCTGTTCGTGGCCGGGCGAAGCGGATGACTTCAATCAGATCCTGCGTGAAGAATCGGATGCCATCGTGGTGTGGGGCGGTGCGGCGGCAGTCGCGGCGTACTCGGCGGATCGGTGCCGCGGAAAGGTCATCCATCACGGCCCGCGATTGGGGATCGGCGTTGTGCTCGACGGCATTAAGCAGGATGTCGTGCTGTCGCATTTGGCGTGGGATGTCGCACTTTGGGAGCAACAAGCTTGTAGTTCACCGCGAATCGTGTTCGTCGAAGACCGAGATGCGTCGCTCGACTTTCCACGACGCATTGCAGCGGGACTTGACCTCGCACTCGCCAAAGTGAGCGACCGTCTGACGGTCCGTGAATTGACGCTCGACGAAAAGGCCGAGGCCCGGTCGGTGCGTGAATTGTCCGAATGGCGAGACTCGGCGGAATTGTTCAGCCCACGGAATTCGATGTCTCACACCGTGCTGGTGCTGAACGAGTTGCCCACCGAAATTCCGGTCGGTTTTCGCACGGTGCTGGTTGTGCCGTTGCGGAACATCGTTGCGATTCCCACGGTGCTGGCGAAATATCGCGATGTGTTACAGACAGTGGTGCTCGCGGCGAACCCAACTCATTGGCCGGCAGCGGTTGAGCGACTGGCGGAAGCAGGCATCACGCAAATCGCCGCACCCGGTTCGGCGGCATCTCGCTTTCTTGGTCTACCGCATGAAGGCGAATTCTCGCTCCGCCGACTCGTCAAACTGGTCGGAGTGGACTTGGGAGGCGGACCACTGTGCGACCCGGATCGTCAGCCTGATCAAACCGAACCCATTGCCGACGCTCTTGCGGGGTTA
>JAQBZS010000857.1 GCA_027622115.1 Planctomycetota bacterium
ATTTCTCCACTGACACAGGGTCAGTGGTGGAAAATGCGCGCAAGAAAACAACAATTCGCAGAGTTGTAGTACGATGAAGCTTGTGAGCCGAGCAGTCGCCGGAGTACTTCTTCCGTCGCAATCCCAGCAAACATAACCGGTATCATCGGCACGCTGCCGATAGGATGCCCGCCCGTTGCTTGTCACATCACGTTCCTAAACACGGAGAAGATTCATGCCGCGCATCCTGACAGCCATCGCGCTTGTTGCATCCAGTCTCGCCGCGAATCAACCCGCTCGCGCGAGCGAAGCGATCGACCACGCCTCGGACGAAGCATTCATTGCGATTCGTTTCGCATCCAGAAATCAATACATCGGGAACTTCACCGACCTGCTGACCGGCATTGGTCAGCTTGCCGTGGATCAAATGGTGCCCGAGCTTGAGTCAGGGCTGAATGACTTTGCTTTCCTGCGGAACGACCCGGATGTGATTGATCCCGCTGCCCCCGTGTGCGGCGTTCTTTATCCCATCAAGGAAGGCGGAGTGCCGGTCGCGATGTTCATCAAATCCAAGAATGATGCCGAGTTGTACCGGTCGCTCACGGGAGCCAAGGAAGGCGAAAAGGTCGACATCGAGAAACTGGACAACGGATTCACAAAGGTCTCGCGCGGCAAAAACTCCTTCCGCACGTACTTCGTGGCCAAGCGGGGCGAACTGACGGTTTACACTCGCAACGAAAACGTGATGAAGAAACTGGCCGCCGCGCTAAAGCCGAAACGCTCGTTCCGCGATGCCTTGGGCAAGGATGCCACGAAGGAGTTTCTGGCGGGCGATATTTCCGTGTCGTTCAATGTTTCGACCGGAGTGAAGGCGTTCAAATCGGACATGGAAATGGGTCGCAACTTTGTGAAGGAACAGATCAAGAACATCCCCGAGTCCAACCTCGGCGTGCCTTCGCCGAAGTCGCTCAAGGAAATCTTGACGGCGGCAATCGACTTCGTCTTTCAGGGGATTTATGACGCAGAAGTTGCCGTGGGGCGAGCCAACTTCAGTTCGGCAGGTGCCCAAGGGAGCGCGTACATCACGTTCAAGGACGGCTCGCAAACGGACGGCATCATGAAGTTCAATCCCGTCGGGAACTTGGGCAATATCGAATTGTTGCAGTCCGAGGAACCGGTCTATATCGCTTCGAATCTGCAATTCGGCAAATGGACGAACAAGATCATTGAAGCCACGCTTGGACTCGCCGACAACAACGAAGCAAACGTGGAAGCCATTGCGAATAACTTCAAATCGATCGCCGCAAGTTTCGCCTTCAGCAACAAGAATCACGACGGACTGTTGTCGGCCACGATTGAGGACACGAAGGACGTGGCGGCCTATCGAGCGGCTTGGAATGCGATTCTCGGGACGCTCAAGGATTCTGAAATCGCGCCGTTCATATCGCAGTCGACCACGCTCAAGAAAGGTGCGGAAACCGTTGCCGGAAAGGTGGTTGATTTGGTCACGGTGGACTTCAAGGTCAAGAACGACACGGCCGAGGGGATTGCCACCACGCAGGTGCTTCAATTCTTGTTCGGCAAACCGCAGTTGGAATCGCGACTGCTGGCTGTCGAAAACCTGTTGGTGCAAGTCACGTCGAACGACAAGTCGCAAACGGAAAAGCTGCTCAAGTCCGGCGAAGGGATCTTGGGACTTGAAGACAGCTACGCCAAGACGCGCGACCAACTCCATGAGCGAGCCAACATGATCGTGTTGGCCAATGGGGCTCGCTTCGTGCAAGACGCGCTGCAATTGGCGCTCAAGACGCCGCTTGGACCGTTTCTCAAGAACGCACCGATCCGTTTCGATCTCAAACCGCCGAAGTCGTATGCCGGGGTGAGTGTCTCGATGACTCCCGGTAAGTTGGCGGTGAAAGCGTTCGTGCCGGTGTCGCAACCGCGGGACATCACAAAGATTTTTGTGCCCGGCCTGTAGGCGGGATCTCTCGCCGTTCGGAATCGCGACCGTGTTCGATTATGGCGTCGGGGTCCACTGGTACTTGTTGAGCGTCAGTGCCAGGAACGCGATGGCCATGATCGTCACGGCGACCGAGACAAACAGCAGTCCAACATAGGCGTTGGCGGGCGGTTTGTTTTTCTTTTCATCGGTTTGAGCAGCCATATTGGAACTCGCGGAGTGATGTGTGTGGAACGAGAGTTGCCGTTCATCCTACCGCTCGTTTGCGACGAGTTGCAATTCGCCGTTGTACGCGAAAGGACTTGCGCACTCAGTCGCCTCGAACTCCGTGATCGATCCGAACAACCGGCACAGCTTGCGAAATGAGCAGGGTCTGCGTTGCTGGCAGCGTGTGCCGGCAGTCCGGTTCAATGTGTGATCCAGGCCAACTCCATTATCGGGCGCTGATCCCGCGCAAATACCCGATGCACTCATACTCGCCATCCGTGGTGTAGCCTTCATCCAAGACCTTGACCATGAGATCGATGAGTTTTTTGTTGGTGGCCACTGCCGCTCGGACTGGTCTGGCGTCGGCCTGGCGAAGTCGATTGACGTAGATTTCCACGACATCATCCGCATCGGTGTTGTGGTGCTCATCGAGCCGCTCGATCAGACGCCGCACCATGTGCGTCCGTTGGCCGAGTTCCGTATACATGGCAGTTGCCAATCCAGACTCGTCCGTCGACCAGCGTCCGACGAATTTGTCAATCAGGTCGATCTTGTGAGCGCCACCCGCGCTCAACTGGGTCGTATCAATCGCCAGCCAACTGCTTTGAAATCCGCTCCAACCGGTCAGTCCGGTGACGCGAGTTCTTTTGAGCGACCGAGCATTCAGGACTTCATCGAAGATCACCTTGAACAGCGCTTTGACTGCGTTCACCGCATTCCGTCCCAACATGGTGAACTTGCCGTTGCTCATCCACCGTTCGTCGTGATCGCTGTGAGTTTCCTGGTTGGAGTCGTCATAGACTTCGACGTCGGTGATCGTGCCCGGCCAACTGTCCGTCATGTGGACTCGCTCGACATGCCCCGCAGAAAACGAGTCTTCCAACGCATGCACTGCACTGCCGAGTTCCGGCAGATACCGACCGCCCTGCTCGACGACGGCCGCTTGTGCATATTTGAGCGCATTCGATCGAATCCAGTCGCACGCCGCCGCATAAGCTTGAAGCGGACTCTGCCCGTCAAAACGCCGCATGAAGTGGTGTTTCTGGGCGAAGTTGCTCCAATGGCCCAAGTTGAGAACGTCCTTGATATCGCGATCCACCGCAGCCGTGGCGGGCGTGTGCACGACGACGCCCCTTGCCCGACAATCTCCAGAGACGGGCGAGGTGCCGAAAGGGAAACGGCTGAAGACGAGTCACGAACAGTTGGTCCGCGAGCAACTTTATCGCATGACGGGCGTGGACGTGACGTCGATCGACGGAATCGGTGCGAAGGTGGCGTTGGGAGTGATTTCGGAGGTGGGCACGGACATGAGTCCGTGGGCGAACGAGAAGAAGTTCGCGTCGTGGCTGACGCTTTGTCCGGGTAACCACAGACGGGTGACCGTCAACACCGTGGGAGGACGGGCACACGGACGAGCGCGAACCGAGGCGGCGTATGGCTTGAGTCGGTCGCATTCGGCGTTGGGTGCATTTTTTCGTCGGATGCGGTCACGCCTTGGCCCGTCGAAGGCCATCACGGCGATGGCCCACAAACTGGCAAGGATTTTCTATCGCCTTCTGAAAAACGGCCAGGCGTATGTGGACAAAGGCGAGGAGCATTACGACGCTCAATACCAAGCTCGATCCCTGAACAACCTGCACCGCCGAGCGGCCAAACTCGGCATGAAACTCGTCCCGATCACCCCAGGCGGATGATTT
>JAQBZS010000858.1 GCA_027622115.1 Planctomycetota bacterium
GAGCCGATAAAAACACCCAAGGGCGGCAAAAAGTCCGCGATCGTCACGTCACCTCGGTCGAAGTCGAAGCCGGTGGTTGCATCGCAAGCGACCGAGCAAGTCGGCGACATGGGTGATCCGCGACTGTCGGCGGACACGTTCCTTGATCGCGTCTTCGAGCATGATGAGCCGGCGCGGCGTGCGTTGGAATTCTTGCAGGTATTTACCTTGCGAGAATTGGAACAGCTCGATCCCGACCAACTGATCGCACGTCTTTCGAGTCCAACGATTCAAACTGTCGGACGAATTCGAAAACGCTTGGCGGTTCTCAATCGCAGCTTGAAGGGCGACGAGAAGTTCGCCCGCAAGTTTCAGGCTCGCGTGCGCAGCGAGGGCGGTGGCACGCCCAAGTAAAGCGAAGCGGTTTGTCACTATGGTATTGAAAATCTCGTATTGACGTTCGTTTGCGCTCGCGCAAGTCTTGGGTGTTGGTGACTTATCAATCGCGAGTTTACCCGACACGTGGGGCTGCCGTCGGTGCGATTTTCACGTTGATACAGCTTGGCTTCCCTGATTCGGCCGCGCGATTCATCGCCGGGCGCAGTTGATCGATCCGGTCGACGTGCTCGCCATGAGCGCCCAGCGAGGCCGCTGTCTCGTCGTAACGCGTGGGTCGTAAGTCGCAGCCAATCAAACGATCCGAGCCATAGTCGCGGCGCTGGATTTCGCGTTCGGCGTGCCAGCCGGCGTCATTGCCCACGATTGCAATGAACGGCAAGTCGTAGCGGACGGCCGTATCGAATTCGAATCCGTGGAAGCCGAACGTCCCATCTCCCAGCACGGCCACGACTTGAGCGTCGGGATGAGCCAACTTCGCCGCCAACGCAAACGGAATCGAACTGCCGATCGAACCCGAGAGTCCGTTGATGACTCGATGATCCGCCGTGCCGTTGGGACTCAGGCACGCCTGCGCCCATTGTCCGAATTCGCCACCGTCCGCAACAAAGACGCTCTCGCTCGCTTCGGCCAGGAATTCTCGGACGACCGCCATCACATCGGCGGGATGCAGACCCGGCGTGTCGACCGTGGATGTGTGTCGAATGTCGCGACGTTCCAGGCGATTCTGCACCAAGTCAGCCCAACCTGTTCGCCACGGCAAATCTCGATCGTCGGCCGCCAGCGCGAGTCGTTGGGCTGCTGGAAGTGCGTCGGCCAGGGCGGCTCCCAACAAACGCGACCCCAATTCTCGGCTGGTGTGTTCCAACGCTGAAACGTCGGAGTCCACGTGAAACCACCGGCAGTCCGCATCGATGGTCGGCGAGACACCGAACCGCAATGCGAAATCCAGTCGTTTGCCGAGCAACAGAATCCGATCCGCCTGGGCCAGCACGTCGGCCAAGTCGCCCAACGCCGGATCATGCGGGCCTCGCGGGCTTTCCATCCGCACCCCCGGGATGCGAAGTGCGGCGAGAAGTTCGTCCCACGCGTCTCGCGATGTACCGCTCCAACCCCCAGGGCCGGCGACAATCAACGGGCGTTCGGCAACCGAGAAAAACTCGAAGACGCGTTCGACGTCTTCGGCATCCAACAGGCTCATGCTCGGGTGTGCGTCGGTCGCCACGGGGACGACTTGCCGAAAATTGTCAACGACTGCGTCCAGCAGATCGACAGGCAGGGCGACATGCACGGGACCGGGTCGGCCGGAGATCGCCGTCCGCATCGATCGAGCCACGTCTTGTCCAAGTTGACCGGCGTCGTGAGCCGTCCATGAAGCTTTGGCGACATGCCCGATCAATTCGGCCTGCCGCATTTCCTGGAACGCCCCGCGTCCCACGCCGTGAGTCGGAGCGTGCCCGCTCAGCAGCACGAGCGGAGACTCAGCCGCCAGCGCGACATACATCGCGGAAACCGCGTTCGCCACGCCGGGGCCGGCGGTCACCAGTGCCACGCCGGGCTGGCCGGTCAATCGTCCCCACGCGTCCGCCATATGCACGGCTGCCGCTTCGTGACGGACGTGAATCAGTTCCACGCCTTCGTCAATCGACGCATCAAAGAGCGGCATGATCTGATTGCCGGACAGCGTGAAAACTCGCTCCACGCCGGCCACGGCCAGACTCCGCATCACAAGATCCGCTCCACGCGATCCGCTCGACATTGATTTACATCCTTGGACGGGTCGTCAGGCGAGCCGACAGTTTGACTTGACCAGCCGGGATTGGATTGGAATGGAATGGAATGGGTCGGATGCCAATGGTATTCGGCACGAGCAATGATTGCCCCGAAGTGGTTCAAGAGTCTGGATGCGGCAGAGCCAGTAGATAAGCGACCAAATCCGCCACCTGTTGTGGCGTGAGGAACTCGCCGACGTTTCCCGGCATGGCGGAGACATTCTTACTGACTCGTTCTTCAATGTCCGACTTCTTGATATCGAAACGCCGGGCGTTGGTATCGACGAAGCGGACGACGTCACCGGTTTCGCCGAGCACGATGCCGGAGTGTGTCTTGCCCTTGGTGGTGACGATCGTCTGCGTGCGGAATCCTTCGACGATCCACGCGCTGGGCTTGAGGATGGACTCGACGATCTCGGCGGGTTTCCGGCGGGGGCCTTTGCCGATGCTCTTCAAATCCGGGGCGAACTTTTGGCCGCGGCCCTCCACGTGATGGCAGTTTGTGCAGCGCGTCGCCTGCGAGAAGAAAAACAACCGTCGGCCTCGTTCAGCGTCGGCTTTCGCGAGCAACGGGACGACGTCACCGATCGTCGTGGGGTTGGCCAATCGTGTCGGCGGCTTGGGTTGGATGAGCACGATGTAGTTTGATCGGCCGCCTTGCTCGCCATTGTCGGTGTTGCCGCCGAGCGTCACTTTGCCCGATTCGAAGCTCTTCCAGTGCAGGCGAAACTTGCTGTCGTTCGTGGACACGATGTGGTCCGTGCGAACGAAGCCGTCGGCCGAGCCAACTCGCATCCACTTCGGCGGGGCAACTCGCACGTCATGGCCAAGCCACACGTTGACGTCGGTCGGCACGCTGAAGGTCAGGAAGTCGTCGCCGGTAGAGCCCGAGTCCGCGTTGGCTGTCATTAGGACCGTGGTGGCGCGAGCCAAGTCGCCATCACGCTCCGCGTGATGTGGCCCGGTTGAGTCCAGCGTTCCCTCAGACTTGGCGTTCGGATGCTGCTTCCCTTCACTTCGTCGCACACGCCGTCATCGTCATCGTCATCGTCGTCGTCGATGAGAATGCGAATCTCATCGCCCGGCGTATCCGGTTTCGGCGAGCGAAACTGCGGACCCTGTCCGACGAACAACCGGCCTCGCGCATCAAACGCCATTGAAGCCGGATTTCGGATCATCGGCTCGCGAGCGAACAGCTTGACCTCGAAGCCGTCCGGGACGGTGGGGAGTTCATCGGCAATGGCATTTCGTTGAGCGTTCAAAGCGAACGCGCAGCAGAGCAACGCCAATTGGCGGATTCGTGTACGGTGCATGAACCACCTCCACCTCGCAATCGGGAACGACAGTTCGACCGAACTCTCACGAGTCGGGCGACCCTGAGACTCAATCTGACAGACTGCTCGTCACGGTTCCAAGTCAACGAGCAACAAACGGGAGTCGGCGTCCAAACTGCTGCAACAAATAACCTACCCAACCGTGGGAACAGGACGCTAGCGCGTGGCGGCCGATTTCATCAGCCGTTGGCCGCTAGCCCACGGTTTCCGGGCATTACGTAGCGCCACTTTCTTTAGCCGTTTGGGCGTTAGCCCCGGTTTTCCACGCGATAGAACGAGAACCGGAGCTAACGCCTAGCGTGTTGAAAATCTCGGGTTGACACGGGAAACAGTTCAAGCAGGTTTTGAACTCGGAGAGGGGG
>JAQBZS010000859.1 GCA_027622115.1 Planctomycetota bacterium
CAAAAACACGAATGAGTTCCATCTATTTGCTACTTCTTGTGAATTAGTCTCGCTGGGTTAAGGTCTAGAGAAGAACTCCATGACGAATGCCATCGCTGGCGGCGGAGATTCTCGGCAACGAGTATTTAATTGACGGGCGGATTGCTGGAGCCTGTTCAGGACTGAGTCACTTAAACGACATTTGGCAATCATTCGAGACTGATCCGCAAAAGGAAGCCAACGTGAATCCAAGCACGCCAACTCGCTATCGAGAAATCACGGTCGCCGGCACGCCGCGCGAAATGGGGCGACAAATCGGCGAGGCCGCTCGTGAAGAAGTTCGCGGTTTTTGCGACGTGGCGTTGGATCGCGTCAATCTGACCGTTCCAATTTCCCGCAACAAGGCGCTATCGATCGCGAATGAGTCGCTCGTGCCGGCCCGCGAATACGCGCCGCACATGGTGGAAGAATTGGAAGGCATCTCCGAATCGGCGGGCGTGTCACTGTCGGACTTGATGCTGTTGCAAGTCCGCAATCAGCTCACACCCGAGGCCGATGCCGGCTGCACATCGTTCGCGTTGGACTCGGCAAGCGACATCAATCGCGGGGCGGTCGTTGGTCAAAACTGGGACAATGACCCGCTGCTCGACGATTTTACCGTCGTATTGACTCGACGACCGATCAACAAGCCGGCATTGATGACGGTGACCCAGGCGGGCTTGATCTCGTACATCGGCCTGAACGACGCCGGCATCGGCCTGTGTCTGAACACGCTCCCCGCACCCAGCCGAGACGTTGGTGTGCCTCACTACTTTACAGTGCGAGGCATCTATGAGGCTCGGTCGTTGGATGAAGCCGTTCATGCAGTCCAACGAGCCCAACGAGCCATTCCGACCAACATCATGATGTCGACGCCGGAAGGCCCGGCCGACCTCGAAGTGACGATCGATGCCGTGCGTGTCTTGCGGGGAGAAGGCGGTCGAGTCACTCACACCAATCACTGCTTGCACCCCGAACTGCTGTCAATCAACGCAGACTTCCCGGAATTGATCCAGTCGATTCCTCGAAAGCATCGCGTGGACGCGTTGGTGCAGCATTCGTCGTCGCTGGATTCATTGAAGGCCGCGCTGCAAGACCACGACAACCACCCGCGATCCATCTGCCGTCATGCCAACGATGATCCGGGCAGCGGTTTTTGGGTCACCGTCTTCTCCGTGATCATCGAAACGGAATCGAGGCGGATGCACGTTTCGCGGGGCACTCCATGCGATCGTCCCTTCGAGACTTATCTGCTGCCGTGAGATAGGTTGTAGCTTGGGACCATTGTCCCGAGCGGCGGAAATGGCCCCCTCGTAAAATGGACCCCTCGTAAGAAGCATGCCCGCGACTGCGACTTTTGTCGGGCGATCACCTTTCTCGACTTGAGCGATGTTGCGATGATCCCGTCGTCCGACGATCAAATGCGTCGGAATGAACAGCCTCGATCACCAACCTGAAATCGAATCCACAATCTCGGGAGCAGCAACTCATGTTTCGCACCGGCGTTCGAACTGCATTGGTCATGGCCATCGTCTGCGTCACCGGCTTGGGACTCGGACAAGAGAAGAAGGCCGAAAAACAAGCGAAGCCGCCTGAGAAACAAGCGAAGCCGGCTGAGAAAAAGATCGCGGTTCCACAGCTCGCGAATCTTGGCGGGATGCCGGACTGGGTCACCAGCGTCGCGATTTCGCCGGACGGTTCTCGCGTGGCAGCTGGCAGCTACAACGTGGTCGGCATCTTCGACGTGAAGACTCGAGCGCCGATTGCCAAGGTGAAAGTCAGCTCGGGACAGGTCCGATCGCTGGTGTACTCGCCCGATGGATCGCAATTGCTGGCGGGCGGTTATCAGAAAATCACGATCCTGAACTCGGCCACCAACAAGGTCGTGCGAACGCTGAAAGGCCATCGCGGAGAAGTCACGTCACTTTCGTTTTCGAAAGACGGCAAAACGCTGATCTCGTCCAGCGTCGACATGACGGCACGCTTGTGGAATTTCGCGACCGGTGAAACGACGTTGGAAGTCAAAGGCCACGAATTGCCCGTCATGAGTGCGGCGATGTCCCCGAACGGCAAGCTCATTGCGACAGCCGCCGGCGACGAAGACAGCCCCACCATCGAAGGCCAAGTGCGTGTGTTTCATGCGGACGGCACGCTGAAGCAGACACTGGTGCATCACCTGAAGTCGACCACCGGCGTCGTGTTTTCGCCGAACGGCAACTACCTCTTGTCATCCGGCTTCGACGAAAAGGTCAACGTGTACGACGCCGAAAGCGGCAAGGCGCTGGGCTACTTCGCGGGGCATGGTCGTCCGGTGAACGCGGTGCTGTTTGCCGGTGACAATGACACGGTGATCAGTTGCAGTGGAGGCCGTGCGAAGGGCAAGAATGAAGTCATCATCTGGGAACGCGAAGGCGGCGACATCATCGTCAAGTTCGAAGCTCACAAGGCTCAAGTGACGTCGCTGGCTTTGTCGAAAGACGGCACGACTCTGGCAACCGGCAGTTACGATAAGAGCGTGGCGTTGTGGGATGTTTCGCAGGCCGTGCCATTTGCCAAGATCGAGTTGGCAAAGGTCGAAGCCAAGCAAGCCGAAACGAAAAAAGCCGCAGCGAAAAAAACCGAAACGAAGAAGCCGGAAGCCAAGAAGAAAGACACCAAGACAGAACCGAAGAACGAGCCGAAAAAAGTTGAGCGTAAGCAATTCAAGGCCGGGATCATCGGACTGGATACGTCGCACGTGCTCGCATTCACCAAGCTGTTAAACGATCCGAAGGTCGAGCCGGAACTGGCGGGATGCAAGATCGTGGCGGCATACCCGCAGGGCAGCCCCGATATTGAATCGAGCACGAAACGCGTGCCGAGCTATACGTCCGAGATGCGGGAAAAGCTGTTCGTCGAGATCGTCGATTCCATTCCGGAGTTGCTCGAAAAAGTCGACGTGGTCTTCCTTGAAACAAACGACGGTCGACCGCATCTCGAACAGTTGCTGCCGTGCTTGAAGGCGAAAAAACCGGTGTTCATCGACAAGCCGGTCGCGGGCAGTTTGGCCGATGCAATTGCGATTTATAACGCCGCCAAGAAGTACAACACGCCGGTGTTTTCGTCATCGTCACTGAGGTTTTCACCGGGTGCTCAGAAAATCCGCAACGGAGAACTCGGCGACATTCTCGGCTGTGACGCCTACAGCCCATGCTCGCTGGAGAAGACGCATCCGGACTTGTACTGGTACGGGATTCACGGCGTCGAAACCCTATTCACGGTGATGGGTGTCGGCTGCGAATCGGTGACTCGCACCAGTGCCCCGAATCTGGACTTGGTGGTCGGCAAGTGGAACGGCGGACGCATCGGCACGTTTCGCGGCATTCGTTCCGGAACGAGCGGATACGGCGGCACGGCGTTCGGAACGAAAGGCATCGCCGCCATCGGGCCGTATGGTGGATATCGACCGTTGGTCGTGGAGATCGTCGAGTTCTTCAACACGGGTAAGCCGCCGGTTTCCGCCGAAGAGACCTTGCAGATCTACGCGTTCATGGAAGCTGCGGATGAGAGTAAGCGGCAGGGTGGAGTTCCCGTGACTTTGAAAAGCGTGATGGAAAAAGCCGAGGTCGCGGCCAAGAAGAGGCTCGCGGAATTGGATAAGTAAGGCTGAGTCCGTCGTTTGACCCGTGACCGAAAGTGGCGCTCGTACTACAACTCTGCCCTGTGTCAATGGAGAAATGACTAACTGCTACTACCGAACGTCCCGGATCACGCCAGCATGAAGTGGAATATGACCCAGAGTATGTGTTGGATTGATTGTGTCGGCCCTTCGGGCCTA
>JAQBZS010000860.1 GCA_027622115.1 Planctomycetota bacterium
TTGGTGTCTCCCTTGAACCACGAAACGCCGTGTCGAGGGTAAAACATTAGCCTGCTCGCCTCGTCCAAGTGCATCGCTTTGCGCAGATCGCATAGACTTCCCGGCATTGACCGCAAATGTTTGGAACTCGATTTGAATAGGGTCGTCCCATGTGTCATCTCACCAAGCTGATTTTCTCGAAGTTGCAACTCGGCACCCGCTTGAGCTTGCTCGTGGCGCTGTGTCTGGGGCTTGAATCCGCGTCCGTCGCCCAGGACATCCCGCAGACTGTGCAATTCAATCGAGACATCCGTCGCATCCTGGCCAATAAGTGCTTTGCTTGTCACGGCCCGGATGAGAAGGCTCGCAAGGCCAAGCTGCGTTTCGACCAAGAAGATTCGGTCTTCCAAAAAGACGCCAAGGTCATCGTCCGCGGCAAGCCCGGCGAGAGCGAGTTGATCCATCGCATCGATTCCGACGACCCGGACGTGCGAATGCCGCCGGCTTCCAACAAGAAACCGCTGACCGATCGCGAACGCGAACTGCTCCGAAAATGGATCGCACAAGGAGCCAAATGGGAAGGTCACTGGTCCTTCATTCCGCCCCAGCGTCCGACCGTGCCGCAAGTGGACGCGAAAGTCGTGCGCAACGACATCGACCGCTTCATCGTCAGGATGCTCGATCGACAGGGCCTGCAACATGCGTCCGAAACCGACCGCGTGACGCTCGTGCGGCGGCTGTATTTCGACCTGCTCGGCCTGCCGCCCACGTTCGAACAAGTGCAGGCGTTCGTTGGTGACAAGGACCCCAAAGCCGTCGACAAATTGATCGAGCAACTGTTGCAGTCACCGCATTTCGGCGAACGCATGGCAATCTATTGGCTGGACGTGGTGCGGTTCGCGGACAGCAACGGCTATCACTCGGACGAAGCTCGTTCCGTCGGCCCCTATCGTGATTACGTCATTGATGCGTTCAACAAGAACAAGCCGTTCGATCAATTCACGATCGAACAACTCGCCGGTGATCTGATCCCGGAAGCGTCGCAGGAGCAGAAAATCGCATCGGGCTTCAACATGATGCTGCAGACCACCAGCGAAGGTGGAGCCCAGGCCAAGGAATACCTGGCGAAGTATTCGGCGGACCGCGTGCGAAATACGTCGTCGATTTTCCTCGGCGTCACGATGGGCTGTGCCGAATGCCACAACCATAAGTTCGACCCGTTCACGCAAAAGGACTTCTACAACATGGCCGCGTTTTTCGCGGACATCAGCGAACGCGGAGTCGGCAATCCAACAAGTTACCCCGTTGAAACCGCCGCGTTTCGCGCCCGGTTGCAGGAACTCGATTCGCAAATCGCGGCGGCTCGTGAATCGCTGAATCAAACCCCGGTGGATGCCGGGCTCAAGAAGTGGGAAGCGAGCGTCGCCGAGTCCGGACTGGGCAACACGAGTTTCGGGGCTTGGCATGTGATCGGCCCGTTTGCGGCGGCAAGCTTTGACGCCGCGCACGCAACCGCGTTCCCGCCGGAACAGGAGATCGATCTCAAGAAGACCTACGGCAAATTGGCTTGGCGCAAAGCGGACAACTTCGTTGATGGCAAGATCCACACACTGGTTGGCGGCAATTCCGCGCACTATCTCGTCCGCACGATCAACGCCGACCAGCCGTCAAAGATCGAGGTCTCGATCGGCTCGGATGATAGCTTTCGTCTGTGGGTGAACGGTGCGTTGGCGGGCGAACAGAAGGTGTTGCGAGCCGTTACGCCCGATCAGAACAAGGTGACCGTCAACCTGAAGCAGGGCGAAAACACATTGCTGTTCAAGGTTGTGAACGGCGGCGGCGGTTACGGCTTCTACTTCAAGCCGCAAGTCGTCGGTTTGCCCGCGAATATCGTCGGCATTTTGAAGACTGTCGCCGACAAACGAACCGACAAGCAGCAGGCCGAATTGGCGGCCTACTATCGCGGCATCGCCCCGGAACTGGCCGCACCGCGTTTGAAGATCCAGCAAGTCACTGACGAAAAGAAAAAGGTGCAGGGCCAGTTGCCGAAGACGCTGATGACCGTATCGACGACTCCGCGAACGATTCGATTGTTGAATCGCGGGAATTGGATGGACGATTCCGGGCCCGAGATGCAGCCGAATACGCCGGGCTTCATGAAGCCGCTGGGTGTGGCCGGACGTCGAGCGAATCGTCTGGATTTGGCCAAGTGGGTCGTCAGCCGAGACAATCCGTTGACGGCTCGGACATTCGTGAATCGCTTGTGGCAACGGTTTTACGGGAAAGGTCTCGCGACTCCGCTGGACGACCTCGGCTTTCAGGGGTCGTTGCCTTCGCATCCGGAATTGTTGGATTGGCTGGCGGTCGAATTCATCGAGAGCGGTTGGGATGTCAAACACATGGTGCGGTTGATGGTGTCGAGCGGCACGTATCGGCAGTCATCCGTGCCGACCGCTCAGCAGCGTAAGACGGATCCCGCCAACACTTGGTACGCACGTCAGTCGCGGTATCGCTTGGATGCCGAGTTGGTCCGAGACAACGCGTTGGCGATCAGTGGGCTGTTGTCGGACAAGATCGGCGGGCCGAGCGTCAAGCCGTATCAACCGGCCGGATATTGGCGGCACATGAACTTCCCGGTTCGAAGCTGGCAAAACGATTCGGGCGAAGCTCTGTACCGTCGCGGCCTCTACACGTGGTGGCAGCGAATGTTCTTGCATCCCGGCATGCTGGCCTTCGACGCGCCGAGCCGCGAGGAGTGCACGGTCGAACGACCTCGATCAAACACACCGCAACAGGCGCTCGTGTTGTTGAACGACATCACCTACGTCGAGGCCGCGCGGGCGTTGGCGGAACGTGTCCTTCGTCACGGTGGTAAGTCGGACGCAGCACGTCTGAATTGGGTGTTCCAACAGGCGGTGTCTCGCGACGTGCAACCGAACGAGTCGGCTGTGTTGCAGCGCGTGCTGCAGACGCATCGGGAGTTGTATGCCAAGGATGCCAAGCTCGCAGCCGCCGCGCTGTCGAACGGCATGCGGCCGGCACCGAAAGACCTCGATGCGGTCGAACTCGCGACATGGACGGCGATCGCTCGCGTGATCCTCAATCTGCACGAGACGATTACGCGGACATAGGACGTTTGAAACCGGAACTGGCTCCCACATGTTGTGCCAATTCATTTGCCGCTAGTTTCCGTCGGCGAACGCGGAAGTCGTCTGCCGGAAAAATGCGGCAATACCACACATCGGAGTCCCCTGCATGTCTGTACTTTTGGTTGTTGACGACGAACCGTCCGTGCTTCAACTTTTTCGTCGCACATTCGAAAAGCAAAACATCGAAACGCTTATCTGTGGAAACGCCGCCGATGCGCTGCGGCTCGTGCAGGATCGCGCACCGGACGTCGCCGTCTTTGACGTCTTGCTGCCTGACAAGTCCGGGCTCGAATTATTCCGAGATGTGCAGGAAGTCGACTCGAAACTGCCCGTGATCTTCATCACGTCTGGTGGAACCGGCGACACCGCCATCGATGCGATGAAGCAAGGCGCGTTCGACTACTTGATGAAGCCGCTCAACCTGAGTCGGGTGCGAGAATTGGTGGGTCGTGCGTTCGAGGTTCGTCGGCTGATGAGTCAGCAAGTCGTCATGGGCGAAATCGACTCGCCGCTGGACGAAGGCCAACCGACGAACGTCGATGGTTCGCCCGCCCGCACTGACGCCTTGTTTGGCCGGTCGTCCGCAATGCAAGAGGTCTACAAGGCGATCGGCCGAGTCGCCGCAAAGAAGGTGACCGTCTTGATCCGCGGCGAGAGCGGCACGGGCAAGGAACTGGTGGCACGAGCGGTCTATCAACACAGCAAGC
>JAQBZS010000861.1 GCA_027622115.1 Planctomycetota bacterium
AAACAGGAGATGCCGCCGGCCGGCGAAGCGGCGCCGTCGGACGCGGAACGGAAGGTCTTCACGCAGGCGTTGCAGGGCCATCTGCATGCGGCGTCGCGGCAGTTTCAGCTGACGGAAGGACGCGTCGGCCTGCGACGCCTGAACCGCACGGAATACGAAACAACCCTGCGCGACCTGCTTGGCCCCCAGGTCGAAGTGATGGACCTGCTGTCGGAAGAAAACAAGGCCAGCGGTTTCGACAATCAGCAAAGTGCTGGATGTGTCGTCGGTCCATTTGTTGCGCTACCAGGAAGCGGCGGAAAGAGCGATTCGCTCGGCCATTCCGAAACGGAAGCCGAAGCCGATGAAGGTGCGTTTGACCGGCCGCGAGATCGTGGAAAAAGGCAGCGTGTTGCGTTCCCAGGTGGACAAGACTCTTCGTTACAACGGCGATGCGTTCATTACCTCCGCCCGGACTTACAACTCGGCACCGGTCGCTTCGGAGCGGGTGACCGAGTCCGGCCGCTTTCGCGTGACCTTCTCGCTCACGGCGGTGGGAACAGGCGGTCGCCCGTTGCCGGTGCTGATCGCCCACAGCGGATACACCACGCCGGAAGAAATCGCGAACCGCCGCGTACACGATCTGCCGCCGGGAAAGCAGAGGCTGATCGTCGAAGAGTTGGAACTGAATAAGGCCGAGATTGTGAGGGTCAACGGCTGGGACCTGCCGAGCGTACGGCAGTTGGTGTCCGACCCGGATGCCTCTCCGCTGGCTTCGTACACGGGCCCCGGTTTAAAAGTCGACTGGATCAAGATCGAAGGGCCGCTCGATGAGTTTCCGGCGGCCGGTTATCGCCAGCTGTTCCACGATATCCCGCTGGCGCAGAGCGTCGCGTGGAATCCCAATTCCCTGGGGCTCGTGACGACCGATCCGCCCGTGGATGCGGAGCGGGTGCTGCGTCGCTTTTTGCCGGTCGCCTTTCGCCGTCCCGTGGAAGAGTCGCTGGTGCAGTACTACGTGCAGATTGCGCACGCACAACTGGAACGGAAAAAGCCTTTCACGGAAGCAATCGTCGCCGCTTGTACGGCCGCGCCGCGCGCTATTTCTCCGCGCCGACTCTCGATGCGAGCGGATTGCGAATTGGGCTCTTTCTCGTCGTTCCGTTGACCAGCACGCCACGCTTTTCGTTCACGACAACGCGGTCTCCGCGTTTGACCTCGCCGTAATCGTGCCCATTGACGATCAGGCTCCGAGTGTTGCCCGTTACGGCAATTTCGATCTTGAGGTCTGCAAACGTGACCGAAGGGCGACTGTCGAACGTGCTCGTGTCCTTGTTGTATTGGACGTAGCCCTCGCCGAGTGTGCCCGTCGAGCCCCGTTCAATATCCAGCACCTTGATCCGCACGTCGGCCAATTCGACCGTTCCCACCTCGATCATGCCGGTTGCGAGCTGGAATGCCGCGCATCCACCAAGCAGTCCGAGACACACCAGAGGCAGTGGGGCGAGTCGCATCATGTCGTAATTCCGCGTTCGAGATCGGTGACTCGCTACGGCAGCGGTGATAGCGGTCGCAGATTTCCGGGGGTGTACTGTGTCTCGCGTTCGATAATCGCCGACGATTGGCGAATCGGACTCACGTTCGCTTCCGGCAACGCGGGCAATCGGGCGTTGACGTCGTCCGCGTGAATCGTCACCTGTCCGCGATCGGTGCGAACGGTCTTTTCCGGCTGGCGAAACTGCAAAGCCAGCCCGATGCGCATCGTGTTTTTCATGTTGGTCCGCTGATGAGGCTGGACGCCGCCGATCAGTTGCACATCGTCGATGACCCAGACATTTCCGAGCCGATTCAATGCAGCGACCGCTCCCCACGATTGATCGCCCAGCACCACGGTGGCTTGATCGTCTTCAAACTTGATCGAGGTCACCGGCGATCGCAAATGCTGCACGATTGGGAATCCGATGTCCGGCACGACCTGCGTTTGTTTCCAGACCAGTCGATTGAAGTCATCCGACGACGTGCGCTGAATCCTGCGGATGTCGCGTAGATGCACGCCGGCCGCGAATTCGAGTATCGGAATCGTGCCTTCCATTCGGCGTTTGAAGGAACTCGGAATGGCCGCTTCGACCGGAGTGGCTTCCGCCGCAAGCGTGTTGTTTGCACTCACCGCTCCACCGTTGGCGTCAATTCGTGCCGTGACTAAGTCGTCGACACGCAGTTCGCCGTCCCAGTCTCGAAGTACGACCTCCAAGCGTGTGTCGGGCAAAACCTTGGAATTCGCACCCACGTTACGAGTCGGCACCACCGTCACCCGTGTCACCGCGCCCTCGAACGCGACGCTCACAAGCCTGGCGTTGGCCAACCCGCGATAGCCCGCCAGCAGTTCGTTGGCCATCGCTTCGTCCATGCGGTCCCACACATGAGCAGCGAATTCCGGCGTGGAAAGTCGCCTCAGCATGGCTAAATCTTGCTGGGCAACCGCATCGGTAAACAGCAGGCTTTTGGCTTTGGCGGTGGTCATGGCGGAAAGACTTTTTTGAGCCGCCCCGTCCTTCGCGAAAAACCTGAGATCTTCCACCAGGAAGTTGTTCGAAGCATTGGGATCGCTGGGAACCAACCGCAACTGCACAAAGTCCTTCGCGGCCGGCACCACAACCGTGGCGTGCGTCGGATGCACCGTGACATTGAAATCAGCACCGTATTCCATCGTGGAAACATTCAGTGCGGCGAGATCCGTGTGGTCCAGCGTCGCCGCATAGAATTTCTTGGTGGCGAGTGCGCTCAGGGCTCCACGATCGTTCGTACTCACAGCGGTTAGAAAGCGGCTCGCCGTGGCCAGGACAACCGCCGTTTTACGCAGCGAAGCGATGTGCGCGTCGTCGCGGCGTGATTCGACGGCCACATCGTCCACCTTCCAACCACGCTCGGTAAGTTGGAAGCGAACTAAAACGTCGCCCGAGAGTCGCGGCAGTTTCACTAACGCGACTTTGCCCTCCAGTTGTGCGTCCGGCGTGCTCTTGGCTCGATGCGAGTCCGCACCCATTACACGCAGCGTCATTTCCGCCAACACCGACGGCGGCAAGGCGGACAATTCCGTTTGCAAAGTCGGCGTGCAGGCACCGAGAACCTGTTCGCGATCCGCCGATTCCCAAGCGTCCATGAAGTCCCGCACGCTGAGCAGCAGATCCATTTGATCGCTGACCGTGCGAGTGACCTCCACGCGCTGGCTGGTCTTGCGCTTCATGTAGACATCATCGACGACCCAATCTTTGGACTTGGGTTTGCGAACGAGCTTATACAGCAGCTTGCGGCTCGTTTTGCCGGCCGTCACCGTGACGTGCTTTTCGTTTTCGGAAATGTCTTCGACCCGCACGATCGTGGGCGGTTGATTCGGCAGTCCGACGATCTTCAGATCATCCAACGATTCCGCGCGGCGCAGTGCCTTGCGCGAAAACGTCGTGGACGCCGTGAGTTTCATCTCGCTGAGGTTGCGATCCTGCAACGCCAGGGTGAACTGTTCAATGACTTTGGATTCGACAAAGTGATTGCAGCCGACCGCGAGCAACACCAACGGCGCGCAGACACATCGAACGGAACAAGCAAGGGACATGGGATTCCGTTCCCGAGGCAGGATGTGAGAGGACGCGGAGAGGGGAGAGAGAAGAGAGGTGGAGGCGCGACTTGTCCCAGAAAGGAAAAAACGGGTCAAGCGGTGTTTGAATTTCGCCGAGTGCGCGACGGGATTTGACTGGCCAATTCGTTGGATCCTGAATTCGTTGGAGCCACAACTCGGGCGCAGTTTAGGGACGGCGCTGAAATTAAACCGGCATTTGGCATGCGAGTTACCGTA
>JAQBZS010000862.1 GCA_027622115.1 Planctomycetota bacterium
TCACCGAAAACGACCAATTGATGCTGATTGAAGGCATCTTGCCGGGTCTGCGGGATTGGACTAGATTCCCGCCCCCTCTCGGATTGAGCGAATCTCCACGCTCATCAATTCTTCTCTCCCATGGCTGACCGCGCATCTTTGACGCGCGGTTTCTTCGCAGTGCATCCGCCCAGACTTGGCTTGCAGTTCTTTGTGCGCCGACTGTCGAAACGAGTTTCTGCGGCTGTTGCTTGCGACCGTCTGAACAGATCTTTGCATCAATGACTGCGTGATTGCCGGAACAACCCCCGCTGTTCCCAATACCTCTGCCGCAAACTGCAATCGATTGTTCGGGCTTACTGAGGTGCGCCATGGAAGCGACTTGTCGACAGCGATCTCGAATCGCCACCCTTCAAACCCCATCCAGCATTGTTGTCCGATTTCCCGAGCGACGACTCGGTGGATTGCTCGCGGGCTGCATGCTGCTGTTGAGTGGGTGCTTTGGCGGCGCCCAGCAGCAGCCCGGTTGGCTGGCCATGTTTCCTTGGCATCGTGACGAGAAACCCGCGCCGTCCAAACCGATTCGCGATGAACCGGAATCCCGCCTGGATCGCACACGCATCGCTGCAGCGAGCCCAGCCAACGACTACGGCTTTGATGAAGACACTTGGCAATTCGTGCAAAAGGAGTTGAGCGATGCAACCCACGAAGAAGGCACCGAACTTCTCGGCACACTCGACACTTTGAAATCGAGCGCCGATCGCGAATCGATGGTCCGCATGCTGTTGCGCACGCGGCGGTTGATGGTCAATCGCGAGAAGCAGAAACGCGCGAGATCCACGCAACTTGCCGGGCACAGCGACCACGACGCATGGGACGAGCGTCAGAGGTTTGAGGCCACGGATCAACCGAGTTCGTGGCCCACACCGGATTCACGCCCGCGACACGATCCTCGCGAAGTGACTGCCGCAACACCCGCGCCGGCCACGTTGGGGCGACAAACTCCCTTCACGACACAGCCGGTCGGCGGGCCAACGGTTGCCGCGAGCCCAACCGCAACTCCGCAAACCGCGACGGGGATCCCGGCAGCCAATCCGCAACTGCCGCAAGGCTTCTCGGAACTCAGTCAGATCGCGCAACAGCAATTGCGACGGCTGGACCCACTTCGCAACCCACTGGCGTCACTCCCTCTTCCGCATCCAAACAACTCGCCGCACCCAGGTCTGCCGAACTTGGGAACCGCGCGAAGTAACTATTTCGATCCCAACACCGTCGGTACGGCGGCGAGTCCACACCAACCATCCGCCATTACTACGACCGCCGCCAATCAACCGCAGTTGAACCCCGCGACAAACGCGGGCTACCTGGTTGCCAACACTCCCATTCGCACACCCGTCCCAGGAACCTCCCTTCCGCTACCCGAACCGCTCGCGGGACCGGGAACTCCAAATCCCAGTGGCGAAGCATGGCAACAGGATTTGGGTCGGTTGATTGCGAGCTTGGAAGCCGCGACCGCCCAACCGGTCCCCAATCCGAACGCGTTGACCGAGCAACAACGTGAACTGCTGATTCGCAAGCACTTGTATCTCAGAATGCTGTATGTGATGTCCGGCCAAGGCACCCGAGCCCTGGCGACGTCGCAGGTTCCGTTCAAGGACGACAAGGAACGCGAATTCTGGCGGCAAGTGTTTTGGTCGCTGAACCAATACTTTGATTCCGACACACTGCCCAACCGAGCCGATCGCATTACTCAAACTCTGAATCAAATGCGATTCGCCGTGCAGGAACTGCAACCGCGAGCCCACCTGGAATTGCGGAATGTCAACTTCTGCAATTCGATCGCCAGCTTCGGCAATTACGAAAGCTTTCCGCGAAACGAATTCCCAGTTGGCGAAGAAGTGTTGATCTATGCGGAAGTGGTCAACTTCACATCCGAGATCAACGGCGAACGCTTCCATTCACGCTTGCAACCGACCATCGAGATTTATCAAGCGGGTAACGACACATCTCCGGTCAAGACGATGAAATACGAAGCCACGCCCGACTATTGCAGCAATCCACGGCAGGATTTCTATCTCAGCATCGTGTACACGATCCCGAAAGGTCTTGCTCAGGGGCCGCACGTGTTGAAGCTGATGGTGACGGACGTCTTGGGGAACAAGGTGGCCACATACCCGTTGCGGTTCACCGTGCGTTAGTCGCGGCGCATCGATTTGGCGACGATCGCCGAGCGATCCACGGCACAAATGACGACACCAGCGCCGGCAAATCAATGCGGGGCAGGTGACTCACCCCTACTGCGGCCTCGGCTGGCGTTCCGCTGGACCCTCACGCAGTTCCTTCGCAGCTTTCTGATTCTGTGCGGCTTTGTGAAAGGGCTCTGGTAAGACGGATTGCGCGCCCGTGCGGTAGCCGAACCATTGGCGATATCCTGGAGCCCACAAGTCGGAACGATCCGGCTCATTCGACAACAACACGTGTCGCACAAACTGTTCGACTCGCATCCCGGTAACGGCCTGGCCCGCATCGCGCACGCCCTGACGGTAGCCCCATGAGTAGGCTGCCGATGCGGTCGCTCCGCGAATGAAAAGGACGCTTAACGGCATCAAGATTAGTAGCCCGAGCAGGCGAGGAATGATGCGTCGACCGCCGTTCCATGTGATCACAAAATGGAATCCGAGCACGCTCGACAACAGGCCGCACGCCAACAGCGTGCCCAGCCAAGGACTCGCACCGCCAATGACGGCACAGTTCATGATGATCCACAACTTGGAAGACGATCGGTCGGCCTGGACAACAATCTGAGGCTTGAAAGCCTCACCACATTGGCGACAGACCTTGTCCGACTCGAAGCCGCGATGGCCGCACATGCGACACAGGATGCCGGCCCCCAGCAATTCCAATTGCAATCGAACCACTTCTGGATCGAATTGCTCACCGCAGTTTTCGCACGCATCCCACGAATCTCGTGAATGATGTCCACACATGGAGCACGCTGGCATGGCGCTTCCTTTTGTCGTTCGTCCCGCCGAACGCAAGGCTTCGTCGGGATTGGGCGCCGATTGCAATTCAATAGGGCACACCTAGAATACCCGGTTCTTCCACCGTTGCCGCAACATCCGCATCCGCATCACATGAGTGGAATTTGGAGACGAACATGACGTTGGCCGATTTCTTCAGTGACTACAAATCGTTGATCTTGGCGGGGCTGGGACTGCTCGGTTTTTTGTTGCTGATCTTTTTGTTCGTCTTCGCCAAGTATTTCAAACTCTGGCTGCAGGCATTTACATCGAAGGCCAACATTTCGCCATTCACGCTGGTGTTCATGTCCCTGCGAAAGGTCAACCCGAACGTCATCGTGGATACGCGAATCATGGCCGTGCAAGCCGGTCTGCAAGATATCCGGACCGACGCTCTCGAAGCTCACTATTTGGCCGGCGGGAATGTGCGTTTGGTGGTCCGAGCTTTGATCGCTGCACACCGAGCCAAGATTGAACTCAACTGGGACACCGCTGCCGCCATCGATTTGGCCGGACGAAACGTGATGGAAGCCGTGCAGACCAGCGTCGATCCCAAAGTGATTGACTGCCCCGATCCGAGTCGGCATGGACGCACTACATTGGACGGCGTGGCCAAGGACGGAATTCAACTTAAGGCACGAGCACGCGTGACCGTGCGGACAAATCTCAGTCAACTCGTCGGGGGTGCAACCGAGGAAACCGTCATCGCTCGCGTGGGCGAGGGCATCGTGTCGGCGATCGGCTCATCGGAATCGCACAAGCACGTGTTGGCCAACCCGGCGTTGATCGCGAAAGCCGTGCTGGACAAGGGGCTGGATTCGCAAACG
>JAQBZS010000863.1 GCA_027622115.1 Planctomycetota bacterium
TCCGAGCGACGACGAGGCGCGGGCGAACATGTTGCTGGCGGCGGCGATCGCGGGGATCGGTTTTGGCAACGCCGGCGTGCATCTTCCGCACGGCATGTCTTATCCCGTGGCCGGCATGGTCCGCGAATTCAAGCCCGCCGGTTATGACGTGGACCACGCGATGGTCCCGCACGGAGTGTCCGTGATCCTGAATACTCCGGCGGTGGTGCGATTCACGGCACCCACCAACCCGGACCGACACCTCCGCGCGGCCGCGGCATTGGGGGCCGACATTGCAGACGCGTCCGCAGAAGACGCGGGCGAGGTTCTGGCGGATCGAGTCATCCGTTTCATGCGGCAACTCAAAATGCCGAACGGACTATCCGCCGTGGGATATTCGGAAGCGGATATTCCCGCGCTCGTCGCGGGAACGCTGCCGCAGCATCGAGTCACCAAGCTCTCGCCGCGACCGGCCGGCGAAACGGAACTATGCGAACTCTTTCGAGACGCTTTGACGATCTGGTGAACGGTGCGTGGCGGGGAAGCGATCGTAAACCGCTACGTTCGAGTTTCTCACTTTCCGGGGTCAGGCTTACGTCCAAGTCAAATAGTCCGGGCTCATCTGACCTGGCGCCGTGGCTGGGTTCTGGAAACTGAAACCGTCGGCCTTCGCAGTGCGCTACGAGGAAGAACCGTTTTCGGAGTTGGGGGACTCCATACTCGGCCGCATTCAGGACAGTCCAGTGTGGTTCATAATTCGTCCCGATCGCACGGTTGACACTTGCAATGCGATCAAAGAGCAACTGCAACCCTTCTTCTTTTCCCGAGTAGTTGATTCCGTGAACACTTTCGAGGACGAATGCGGTAGGAGTGACTTCCTCAACGATTCGAATGAATTCTCCAAGCGTCGATGCGCGAGGATCGTCCAGCCTTAGCGTGTCACCTCGACTCCAGTAGCCAGCCTTTGAAAACGGCTGGCATGGAGGACCACCAAACACAAGATCCACGTCTCTGTTCTTCGCGGCGACGCTCGCAAGGTCGGAACCCGCGACGTTGTGAATATCGTCTTCTATGACTTCCGTATCGGTATTGGCCCGAAGAGTCGCACAGCAGTGTCCGTCGAACTCCACCGCGACTGCCGGTCGAAATCCGGCCGCGTGGAACCCAAAGTCCATTCCGCCGGCACCACTGAACAGGCTGATTGCTGTTAACTCAGATTTCCGGGTCATACACCCATTCCTTTCTCCTGCGATTCACGGCCTCGACGATGTCGCCAACACCGTTTGACACAATCCGTTCTGCCACGTCCGACCAAGGGGTTGTGTCTTCGGAAATCGAAAGATGGACGTTGACCTCGGCACTGGCGCGGTTGCCCCATGCGCGCATTCCAATTCCCGGCGTGCGTTTCGGTTCCTTCGCAAGAATCGTTACGGACTTGCGAGCCGACACGACGTGGAATGGCACGGATGTCACTGCGGAATCGATCTCCGGCCAATGCCGATTGACGGTAGACCAAATGAATGCGTCTTCTGCCTTCCGTACTTTCGCGCCGGTAAATCGTGAGAGCACATCCCAGACGATTGTTTCATTTCGACTGAACAGGCCGGGCAGGAGACGGTTCAGCGTTTCCGCGAGCGTGTAGTCAACCGCGATCGCGTAGAGCAAGTTCGGCATATGTTCGACTGCAGCGTTCGCCTTGTACGCTGGAATTGGAATGCAGTCGTCAGGTGCAATCCCGACAAGTTCGATGGCACGCTCGAACCGCGTCCCCGCGTTCTTGATATTGATCTGCAGTTCAAGCTCGTCTTCACACAGAGTGAAGTCAGATAACGTGTGTCCGGTTTCCCGATCGTCACGATAATTCGTCTGGCCACGGTGAGCATGGAGCCGATCAAGTTCTTCGATGAATCGCTGCTCGGTCACTGTCGCCGGGAAGAGTTTGGTGATCCGCTGAGGTCGATGTCGATTCTGCCGCCATCGGTCAGCGTGAGACGCAGGTCGGCGGACAGCGTGCCGATCCCGAAGCCCTCGATCGTCGGACCGACGTCGGATCCGCTGATGCCCAGATCCTCAGCCGCGAACGAACCATTCAGCGGAGTCACCGTCAGGTCACCGCCACCATCGAACGTATCC
This sequence comes from Planctomycetota bacterium, assembly GCA_027622115.1. GTDB lineage: Bacteria > Planctomycetota > Planctomycetia > Planctomycetales > Planctomycetaceae > JAQBZS01. The sequence continues at coordinate 2,113 of JAQBZS010000863.1, forward strand.
TTCAGGATCAGCCGCGATTCGTCCTGCGGATCCACTTCAATCGTGATCCGACCGGAAGACACGGCGTCCCCCGCCGCCATGATCGCGTCCAGCGCCTGCTGCAGCGTCATTCCGGAATTCAGATCGACGTTAACCGTCTGACCGTCGGTCAGCGTGATCTGAAAATCGTTGCCGGCAACGGTCCGCACGCCGGCTCCCTGATTGAGCACGGCCAGCGGAGTCGTGCTCTCATTTCCCAGCAGCGGCAGCGTCGCCAGATTGGTCGTGCGAACTCCGTTGCCGTTGTTCAGCGCCGACTGTGGAACGGTCGAGCCGCCGTCGAGAATGACGCCCGTCGCGATCGAGTCTCGACTCCGCAGTGTCGCGCCGGAGCCCGGCACGTTCAGACCGAGATCCGCGGCAAGAGTGGACACCGACGAAAACGTCAGACTGCCCCCGCCGTTGCCACTCGTCTGAGTCACGACGATCGCGTTGGACTCGGCACTGAGCGCCGCCGCAAGCCGGCTCGATGCGGCGTTGATCGCGTTCAGCACGTCCTGAATCGTGGAGGCACCGGCGAGATTCACGTTCGCTGACGAACCGTCGGTCAGATGAACCACCAGATCGTTCGCCGCCAGATCGACACCGGCCCCCAGATTCAGGCCGGCCAGATCGGACGTCGGGAGCAGCGGCTTGAAGGCGCTGGCGTCGAGCACGTTGGCGCTCAGGCCGCCCCCCAGCGAGGCCGTGTCGATGCCGGCAAGCTGATCCGTCTCCGACGCTCCGCCGCTGACAACCAGATTGGTGTTCGTCAGCGTGAAACTGACGTCACGAACCTCGCTGAGGACGTCGAATCCCGTCCCGCCATCGATCGTATCGGACCCGCCCAGTCCGGTCAGAAGGTCGTTGCCCTGCCCGCCGCTCAACACGTTGGGCAGGTCGTTGCCGACAAGCGTGTCGTCGAAGCTGGTCCCGACAACGTTGCGGAACCCATTCACATTTGTGAAATCGTCCGCAAAGTGGGTCGAGAGGTTCACGAAGACGCCCGCCGACGCACTCGAATAATCCAGCGTGTTCGTGCCTGAGCCGACGAGCAGCCTTTCCACATTGGCGAACGCCAGACTGCCGCCGCTGACCAACAGCGAATACGTGCCGTCGCTCAGCTTCCGCACGGTCGTGTCGCCGGCGATGGCCGTCGTGTCGATCGAGTCAAAACCGCCACTCGATGCACCGCTCTCTTCGGAAATTGTGTCGGCTCCGAAGTTCGCCCCGAACAGGTAAACATCGTCGCCGCCGCCGCCGGTCAGCATGTCGTTGCCCGCGCCGCCAGTGATCGAGTTGGCCAGTTCGTTGCCGCTCAGCCTGTCGGAGCCGCTGGTGCCGATCACGTTTTCGATCGACTCGCCACTGGTCAGCATCAATGTCAGGTTCGAGTTGACGGTCTGCTCTTCGGCGCTCGCGAGTTCGACCGTCACCGCGCTGGATGAGCCGCTGAAGTCGAGCGTGTCGCTGCCGCCGGCCGCTTCATCGATCGCCAGCGAGCCGAGATTGCTGCCGGCGTTCACGCGGTAAGTGTCGTTCCCCGCTCCGCCGATCAGCGAGTCGACGCCGCTGAACTGGACGATCCCGTTCAGTGAGCCGGACTGGTCTCCGGTGACCGTCCAGATGGGGCGTGATCCCGAAACGTGGCCTACTTAGGCCGACGTAACTAGTTGCGGTTTACGGGGTTTCGC
>JAQBZS010000864.1 GCA_027622115.1 Planctomycetota bacterium
TCGCGAGCAATGGAGACGTCTATATCGGCAGCATGCACGACAGCGGTTGGCTCGGCGGCCCCAATCACGGCGGCATCGTGCGACTACGCCGCGGCAAGGAACCTCTCGGCAAGGAACCTCTCGGCAAGGAACCTCTCGGCAACGGCATCCGAGAATTGCGAGCGGTGAGCGATGGATTCGAAGTCGAATTCCTGCACGCGGTCGATGCCGCGCTGGCGGCCGAACCGGCGAACTATTCAATTTCCGGATACACGCGTGTCTGGAAAGGCGGCTACGGCACACCGGATTCCGGCCGCTACAACACCAAGGTGCGGTCCGCGAGACTGCTCCAGGACGGCAAAACGGTGCGACTGCTCGTCGATGACCTGCGGCCCAAACACGTATACGACGTGTCGTGCGGAAAAGTCGGCGGGAACGAATCGTTGTGGCCCTCGACCGGGCACTACTCGATGAATCGGATCCCCGCGCCGACCCCGTAGCGATCACGTCTCAAGCAATTTCACGAACTCTCTCGAAAATCACGCATATAAAAACGCGTGCGAGTCCGACTCGCACGCGTTTTTTGTTTAACGGAATCTCAGTGTCACATCGCTTGATGGCTGCTGGCTATGCTGCCGTTTTGTTAGTCGTCCGGTTCCAATCATCCAGGAGGCGCTGAATCCGAGCCGGATTGTGGTTGTTGGGCTTGTCGTAGTCCTGATTGGCTTCAAGATCCTGAACGGTCAGCGGCTTGGACGCCACGCCCGTTTTCGGAACTTCAAGATGGGCCGTCCAGGCAATCGCATTCAGGACCAGTTTACGGAACTGATCGTTGCCCCAATTCCAGTGGAAGTGTCCGCCGGTGAAGCCGAAGCCTCGCCCGCCGTCTTCCCGTTCACGAGCCCACGCCATGTGCTGCAACATGCCGGCGGCGACTTCTTTGCGAACGAATGGGTTGCCGCTGTGGGGACCGTCGTTGCGTTTCAGCGTGTCCTGAGGCGGAAGGTCCGTCAGAATCGGGGTCACGCCCGCCATTTTCTCGCGGAACCGCATGTGGTAGTACCACTCGTCATTGACCGAAAACGGTTGAACGCCTTGCGTAATCGGATGCTTGGGGAACTTCTTGTAATCGGCCGTCCAATGCGGATTCACGGACCAGTTGGTTTCGAAATACCCACCGGTCCAGTCGAGGAACGCGTTTCCGGACTTGCCCTTGGGAACTTCCACGCCGTAGTGGATGCAGACAATCCCCACGCCCTTTTTCGTCAACGCGTTGAGTTCCTCAATGTGGGCATTGAACGGGTGCCCGCCGCCGCCGTCCGAATAAATCACAATCGTATCCGCACCATCCAGAATGCTCGCATCCTTGGGCCAGCCTTCTTTCACGACGCTGGCCTTGCACGGCAATCCTGATGCGTTGAGCGCATTGGCCAGCAGCGTACAGCCGGCAAAATGCTCGTGCGATCCATAGCCGTGACTCTTGCGACCGGCGATCAACACGATCTTCTTGGTCTCCTTCTTTTCGCCCTTGAAGCTGACGAATTGCGTCGGCACGTCGAGACCGAAGGCGGTCTGCTTGTCGGCGGCTTTGAAGTGCTTCACGCTGATGTTGCGGAACTGGACGGTCATGGGAGGACCGGCGTGCAACTGCAAAGCCAGCAAGCCCTTGGCTTTTCGCTGGTCCGCGTCGTTGTCCGTGCATTCGCAGGTCACGACACCGTTGATCTTATGCACGAAGTGAAAACCCTTGGCCGAAATGTGGTAGTCGTTCCAGTCCTCGTGCTTGATCTTCTCTTGGATTTCGGCCGATTTCCCGACCGATCCGACGACCTTTTTTGTGAACTTCTTGCCGTCTCGCGACAATTCGGTTTTTTCTCCGCGGTTGGCCAAAATGCCGCGAAAGGCTTCGCCATAAAGAATGCCGGAATACGTTTTACCAGCTTCGAAGTCGCCCTGATAACCGCCGATCCGCCACTCGTCGCTGCCGTCGCGTTTGAAGCTGCGATACTGAATGCCGCTGTTGCCGTTGACGATCTTGTACTGCAACTTGAGTTCGAAGTCGGCCAATTCGCCGCCCGTCCAGATGATGAACGTGTTGCCGTTGGTGGGGTTGTCCTTGGTGGTCTGCCCGGTAATCGCCCCGTCCTTGACGCTCCAAAACTTGGGGTTGCCGTTCCAGCCCTTGAGTGTCTTGCCGTCGAACAGCGACACCCAGCCATCTTTGTCGTCGGCCGACGATGTTGAAGTTGCGATCGCCAGAAATGCGATCGCGAGAGAACTGCTGATCAATCCACGCATGGTTTCAAATCCTCCATTGTTGAGATTCACGGAACGCGGTGTCGCGAACTGTCGAAGCGCGAATCCGGAACGGCTGCCAATCTTTGCAAGCGAGTTCGGAAAGACTGAGCCGTTGGGACATCTCCGACGAACACGAGTGGTCGAGTATACGGCAGCTTTCCAACAGTCGAAACCACCAACGATTTCCGAAGTTGGTTTGGAGCACCGGCGGCTTGTCCTTGCCGACACGAAGGCTTCAATCGGAAGCGTTGGGCAACGGAGTCGAGTGGCCGGTCTTATTACTCGACGTGGGGAGCCTGAAGGGTCTTTCAAAGCGGGCCGGAGCGTCGCTGACTCTGCCGGAAAACACGCAAACGATCACGACAAGCATTGATGTCATCCGACTTCGTTGCGTATCGATCGCTCAGTCACGCCCACGGATGGCAATTCTGGACCACGGCTGTTTAGAGGTATATATTCCGTTTCGTGACGCTACTTCGTCGTCTGCACGATAACGGGAACTCGGATCAGCGGATTCTGTTTGTCGTTCGTCAGGATGCGAATCGTGCCGTGATACTCGGCTTTGTCATTCAATGCCGGCACCGTGACGTGGATCGGGTATTGCCGACGCGACTCCTCGTCCATGCTGGATTGATCCACTTCGATCGTTAGGAAGTCGAGATCCGATTCGACACGTTCGATTTTTAGGTGCTCGGGTCGCGCGTCCAGCACGGTGATGGTCCGTTTCATCGGCTTTTGACTGAGCTGATAGAAGATCAATGCTCGCGGTTGCACAAAGACTTGGGCCTTCGGAAGGACGGCTCGAAACGTCACTGTTGTTTCGCGAGGCTCGGGATCGGTGTACTTGATGTTGACGAAGTATTCTTTCGGTCCAGGCGTCTCATTGGCCGTGCGGATCTTGATGAAGAAGTCACCTTTTTCGCCGGGCTTGAAAATGCGCTGCGGTAAGTTCGGCGTGAGGCAACCGCAACTGGGCTCGAGTTCCGTAATCTCGGCGGTCCGATCGCTGACGTTCTGGAATTCGAAATGGCCGTAGAGTTCGGGTCGAGGCGGCACGGGATGCCGACCGAGGTCCACCATGTATTGGCGAAAAACCAACGCGGGCGCGGCAGTCTGTGCCGTTGGACGTCTCGGAGTTGAACCGAGCACGTGAAAGAGATTCGACAACAAAAATGGCAGCGCGGCCACGCCGACGAAGAACAGCCGAAGAAGCGAGTGCTTAAGTTTCCCGGACATGCGGCCTTCCTTGGATGCTGTCGAGATGAAGGAATCTATTCTCCACGCGGACGAAATCGGCTCGTGTATCCGCAGTGCCCAACGGGCCGCGCGTTTTCCATGTGCCGACACCCTACCGCGAAGAATCCGCGCTCGGGTCGCGGCACCCAGGCGCGCGGCTTGTAGCAAAAGCGCCCCGCACCAACAAGACGCACCACTTCGCGTCAACAGTCGCTCGGAGCGGATTACGGCGGACTCAACAAGCTGTCTCGGAAAACAGGGCTAGAAGCTGATGACTCCTTTAACCGCACGCCGTAGGCACGCGCGT
>JAQBZS010000865.1 GCA_027622115.1 Planctomycetota bacterium
GTTGGTGAAATTGGGCTTCGAACGCCCGCCAAATCTGAAAACGTTCGCCAGACCCCTGCTCGAAATGTGACAAACTCGAACTAAGCCAAGAATTAAGTTGACGGAGTCAGTCGTGGGAAAAGCCTGGAGTGGTCGGTTTCAGCAAGCAACCGACCCGCGCGTTGAACGGTTTACCGAGTCCATTAGTTTTGATGCGCGTCTTGCCGGCGTCGATATCCGCGGCTCGAAAGCTCACGCCCAAATGTTGGCCGCCGTGGGTCTGATCGCCGACGAAGAGGCCGCGCTGATTGCAAAGCATCTCGACGAAATCGGGGCCGAGATTGAACGAGGCGAATTCGAGTTTCGCACGGAACTCGAAGACATCCACATGCACATCGAAAGTGCTTTGATCGAACGCATCGGTGACGTCGGTCGAAAACTTCACACCGGACGCAGCCGCAACGATCAGGTTTCCACGGACTTGAAATTGTACGTTCGCGATGCAATCGACTCGGTGGACTCGCTGTTGGCCGACGTCCAAGCCGCATTTCTTTCGCGGCATGAAGTCGATGCAGATACCGTGCTTCCCGGATACACGCATCTGCAACGCGCCATGCCGGTAATGGCCACGCACTATTGGTTGGCCTATTGCGAGAAATTCCAACGTGACCGCGAACGACTCGCCGATTGCCGCAAGCGAGTCAACGTGTCGCCGTTGGGTGCCGCAGCTCTCGCCGGAACGTCGTTGCCGATCGATCGCCAACTGACGGCCGAGTTACTCGGGTTCAGCAGCGTTGCGGGCAATAGCCTCGATATTTCCAGCGATCGAGACTTCCTGGCGGAGTATGTGTTTTGCATGTCGCTGATCGCCGGGCATCTCAGCACTTGGGCCGAGGAATGGATCATCTGGTTCTCGACCGAGTTCGGGTTCATCCGGCTTCCCGATGCCTACACCACGGGTTCGTCGATCATGCCGCAAAAGCGAAATCCGGATGTGTTGGAATTGATTCGCGGCAAGACAGCGCGCGTCATGGGGGCGGTGACGCAAATCTTGATCCTGATCAAGGGATTGCCGATGGCGTACAACCGCGACTTGCAGGAAGACAAGCTCGCCCTGTTCGACGCGCACGACACGATCGTGGCCTGTTTGGAATTGGCGCCCAGCATCGTCGCGGGCGCGGAACTGGTCACCGACGTGATCAACGCACGGCTGGATGACGGCTTCCTCGATGCCACGGCGTTGATGGAGTATCTCATCAAAAAGGGCGTGCCGATGCGGACCGGACACGAGACCGTCGGTCGCTTGGTGGCACTCGCCGAATCACGCAATTGTCGGCTGGCGGAACTGGATCTGAGCGACTTTCGCGAAGCTTGCGACCTCGTCGAATCGGACGTGTTCGGTGTGCTCGGCACCCTCAACGCGGTGTCGGCTTTGTGTAGTTACGGCTCGGGAGGCAGAGCTGCGGTTGCGGAACAGGTGGCGAAATGGCGAGCCCGACTCGGCCTAGCGACATGAGTGTCACGGCGGCTCGCAACATCAAACTGACGCTGGCCTACGACGGGACGAATTACGTGGGTTGGCAAATCCAGCCGAACGGTTTGTCGGTGCAACAAGTCTTGCAAACCGCGATCAAAAAGCTGACCGGCGAAGACATCAGCGTCACGGCCGCGGGCCGAACGGACTCCGGCGTGCATGCCGTGGGACAAGTCGCGAATTTCCACACGCGATCCACGATTCCGGTCGAGCGATTTCGACCCGGTCTGCAAACGTTTCTGCCGGACGCCGTTGTGGTCTTGAAGGCCGAACGTGTCCCCGACGAATTCCACGCGACGTATTCGGCGCTTCAAAAGCGTTATCGCTACGTGATTGTGAATGGCGACTCGGCCCTGCCGTTTTTGAATCGCTTTGCGTACCACTCTCGAGGACCGCTCGACGCGGACGCGATGCACGCAGCGGCTCAAGAGTTATTGGGCACGCACGATTTCCGATGTTTCGAATCGCACTATCCCAACAAGGCCACCAGCATCCGCACGATCAAGGAATTGCGAATCCGCCGACTTGGCGGCTGGAGCGTTTGGGACGTCAACGCCGATGCCCCCAGCCCCGCAGGCTCTTACATCTGTCTCGACATCGTGGCCGACGGGTTTCTTTACAATATGGTTCGAGCGATCGTCGGCACGTTGCTGAAAGTCGGTCGAGGCCGATGGACCAAGAATGACATACGCCGAATTTTGCAAGGGCTCGATCGATCGCAGGCCGGCGAAACCGCGCCGCCGCATGGTTTGTATCTCGTGGCCGTCGACTATTGATGCGAGTTACTCAACGAAGATCATCGCCGCTCACTTCAATTGCATCGACCGATCGATATCCTGCAACGATCTTCTGGTGTTCGACATGAATCTCAACAGGGCATGCTTCCATGACACTCGGCAAATTGACTCGCGAGATTCTGACCGGGATTTGCTTCCTGCTGCCGCTGGTTCACGTGGCAAGTGCCGAAGACTGGCTGCAATACAAATTCGATGCGCGTCACAGTGGCAACGCACCGGATCGCAACATCAAAACGCCCTTGGGGCTCGTGGGAGCCGTGCCGCTCACGGACGGCATCTATGGGTCGCCGGTCGTGGCGGATGGCATGATCTACGCCGTCGATGGATCGGGTGTCGCGTTTTGTATTGACGGAAAATCCCTCAAAGTGGTGTGGAAGACATCTACCAAGGGCGGTCTGGAAAATTGCAACAACGTCAGTTCCCCCGCCATCGTCGGCCCGTATCTGCATTTCGGCACGATGTCCGGCTTGTACTACGTGCTGGATCGAAAGAGCGGGAAAGTCGTCCGTGAAATCGATTGCCGCGATCCGATCTTCAGCACTCCGGTTGTCGGCGAGGAACGAGTTTACTTCGTCACGTTGGGCTCGCAGGTCTATGCGGTGGAACCGAACGGCACAGTGGCTTGGACGTGGGATTTCGTGAAAGAAGTCATCGGCTTCGAAGGCAATCGATGGAGCGGCGAGGAATGGCATAAGCACAAGGAAGGTCGAGTCAACTGGAAGGATCACTTCTGCTGCTCTCGAAATCTTTCGCTGTCCGGCAAGACCGTGGTCATCCCGGCGGGCGGGCGCACCGTGTTTCTGGACGATGCCGGTGACCAGGCCAAACTGCGTGTCGTCGCCGAGATCCCGCGTCAGAACGGTGGCGAATATCCGGCGGCGTTCGGTCAGAGCGTCGGCGAAGACGGTGCCGTGTATGTGCAGTGGCATCGACGAGACAACGTGGGACGAACCGAGATTCTGCGGCTCAAGGGCGACAAGGTGGAAGCCACGTCCGTGCCGGGCACGCTGACGTCCATCGATCTGCCAGGGTTGATGAGCTTCAGTTCGGTGAGTTTGCGAGGCGACGACGTGTATCGCGTTCGTCCGGAGCAGGGACTCGAATTCTGTCGGCACTCGACCAAGAACGTCGAATCTCTGGGCGGATTCCCCACGATTTGCCCGCCGGTCTTGCTGAAGGACTCGGCGGTTTACGGTGGACTCGACGGCGGCCTGTATGTCGTTCCGCTCGCGGGCGGCAAGGCGTGGTCGTTCCAAACGGCGTTCGGAAAACCGATTACCGCACCGGTGGCGGTGTGTGACGGCCGCGTGTTTTTCGGGTGCGAAGACGGCTACCTGTATGTGCTCGGACCGGACGGCAAGGCACCGCTGCCGACCGAGGCGTTGGACATTCATCGCATTCGCACCGCGTTGACGGGCAAGTACACGGACGCCAAATACGACTGGTACACGAACTACGGCAACATGGGTTGCACCAACGCCAATCAGCAAGGCATCAAGCCGCCG
>JAQBZS010000866.1 GCA_027622115.1 Planctomycetota bacterium
GAACGAAGGCGACACCGTCACCGTGGGGACGCTCGTGGGCTATTTGTTGGAAGCCGGTGAAGAACCGCCGGACGTGCGATCGGTCAAGACGGCGAGTCCCCATGTTGCGCGGACGGCGATCGTTGAGTATTCGAAGCCTGCATCGGAGCAAGACATGATCGCACCCCTCACTCAGCGAGAAACCAAATCCGGCGGTCGGCTCAAGATTTCACCGCGAGCCGCGCGACTCGCGACGAAACTCGGCGTTGATGCGTCGGCGATCAACGGCACTGGCAAGACGGGCCGTATTCGTGAATGCGATGTGCAGGCCGCGGCGGACGCTTCCAGGTCACCGTCACGCACAGCATCTCCACGGCGGCGGACGATCGCGAGCCGAATGCTGGATAGTTCGTGCAACACAGCTTCCGTCACGCTGACCACGCGAGCCGACGCGACCAATCTCGTCAGCCTTCGCCGCCAATTCAAAGCCGGTGAATCGGAAACTGTGCCGTCCTACCAAGACATCATCATGAAGTTGACGGCGGAAGCCTTGCGACAACATCCGGAATTGAACAGCGATTGGACGGACGACGGCCCACTGCAACACGACGATGTTCACATCGGGTTCGCCGTCGACACCGACGCGGGATTGTTGGTTCCCGTGATTCAAAACGTGGACCGCCTGGGTTTGCTCGAGGTCTCCAGCCGTCGGCGGAAACTTGCCGAATTGGCGCGTCGGGGCAAACTGTCGATGCCATTGATGTCGGGCGGGACGTTTTCGATCACGAGTCTCGGTGCCTACGGCGTGGATGCATTCACGCCGATCATCAATACGCCGCAAACCGCGATCCTGGGCATCGGCACCATCCGCCGAGTCGCAATGGTGCTCGAAGACGACCGAATCGCGCCGGGCGATCAACTCACAATCAGCCTGACATTCGACCATCGCGCGACGGACGGCGCGCCCGCAGCCCGCTTCTTGAAGACGATCGTTCAGGGCATCGAGAACCCGTCGGCGTGGCTGATCAAGTGAGTGGATCTCGCGAATTCGCCGCCAGGCAAAGACCACCCGAGCGCGCGGACCACTCACACGTTTCACGCGAGATCCTTGTAGAACGCAGCATCATCCGGGCTGTTCTCTGCACGCAATCACTCAATACGGACGCATTGGTTTCGCCTTCAACTCTCAATGCCTGTAAATCATCCGGAGACGCCTTAACGTCCGATCAATGCGCCGCAGCCTCAAACTCCGTCCTTGCCGGTGCTACAATCGCGAGTCCGATTCACCGACCGCGACACGATGAACTCCTTCACCGACCACAGGGATCCGCAATGTACTTACTCCGCATGGCGAAACGAGTGCTCTTCGAAGCCGACAAACGCCTGATGTGGAAGCTGGCCTGGCGCATGGGCTGGAAGGGCATGCGTTCGGTTCAAAAACACAAGCAACGGATGAAAAAGGGCGAATTCTTTCCGCCGTTCCTCTATGTCTCGGTCATCAATAGTTGCAACTTGCGGTGCCAAGGTTGTTGGGTCGACGTCGCCGCCAAGCAACAGACCATCGACAAAGCCGCGATGAGCAAATTGATCAATGAAGCCAAAGACATGGGCAACGTGTTCTTCGGCATCGTCGGCGGCGAACCGTTCATGCATCCCGAATTGATGGACATCCTGGAAGCACATCCCGAGTGTTATTTCCAGGTCTTCACCAACGGCCACTTCATCACGGACGAAAAAGCCAAACGTCTGAAGAAGATGGGCAACGTCACGCCGCTGATCAGTGTTGAAGGCACCGAGATCATCAGCGACCAGCGCCGCGGTCGTGATGGAGTGCTCAGCAAGACCATGGAAGGCGTCCACAACTGTTTGAACAACGGGCTGCTCACGGGCGTTTGCACCAGCGTGTGTCAGACCAACATCGACGACTTGATGACGGAAGCCTGGATCGACCGGCTGATCGAAATGGGTGTGTTTTACACATGGTTTCACATCTATCGGCCGATGGGCCCGGAAGCGAGTCCCGAACTCTGCTTGACGCCGGAGCAACAACTGCGGGCTCGCAAGTTCGTGGTGGATATGCGGGCGGAAAAGCCGATTGTCATCGTGGACGCGTATTTCGACGGCCAGGGTCAAGCCTTGTGCCCCGCGGCCAACGGCATCAGCCACCACATCAATCCGTGGGGTGATATCGAACCGTGTCCCATCATTCAGTTCTCGAAAGAGAACATTCACGACGAATCCAAGTCACTCCGCGAGAAATTCGTCGGCTCGGAATTCCTACAAGACTTCCGCAAGCTGGCTCAAGAGACGACTCGCGGTTGCATCGTGCTCGAACGACCGGACTTGCTAAGCCAGTTGGTCGAAAAACACTCGGCCAAGGACGCGACCGTGCGGCAGACGGCGATGCCGGAACTCAAGGCGATGTCGGTGAGGACGTCGCAATACAATCCGGGCAATGAAGTGCCTGAGAGGAACTGGTTGTACCGTTTCGCCAAGAAGCATTGGTTCAATGATTTCGGCGTTTACAAAGGCCACGACCATTCGCAAACAGCTGCGCCAGGTCTGGTGAATCGCGATGTTCCAGAGACATCCACGGCTTCCGCCGAATCGAATCTGGTGGAATTGAGCGTGGTGAATCGCAATTGACGAGCAAGCGTAAGGCGCAAGGGCGAGCGACCGAAATGGGTCGTTTAACCGCGAGCCGCAGGCGTGCGCGTCCGGCACGCCAAACGCGTACGCCTACGGCTGACGGTTAAACGACCTTCAAATCGTGCCGATGAGTTTTCGTCCCGTCCAAAAGGCACACAGCAACACGATGATCGCGCCGCCCCAAGCCGGATGACTCCAGATTCGCAGCCGTCGAACGATAGGCTCGGGTTCGGGCATCTCGGCAATGTATTCGATCACCGACTGAATATTGTGTGGCTCCGTCATGCGACCGCCGGTTGCGGCGACGATTTCTTCCAAGACATCGAACCGTGCCGGCTGGCCTTGTCGTTCCACGATGACTTTTTGCACGGACAACGTCGTCTCCAGGGTCGACCCGGTTTCGCTGCACGATGTCACAAGTCGATAGTCGCCACCCTCTTCCGGCACGAATGAGCCACTAAACAATCCCCACGCCTCCTGGCCGCCGGAATTCAATCTCACCGAATCGATTTGTCCGGACGGCGACACGATCCGCACCATCACCGTGCCGTCTTGCAGCGGTTCGCCGGTGAGTGTGATCACGTTGGCGTTCAGCGTGATTCGATCACCGGCTCGCGGACGATCCGGGGAATAGAAGACCCGAATGTTCCGGCCCTCGGACATGTTCCGCTGATAGGCCATCCACCGGACGACTTGTCCCCAGAAGCGATAGTGGTAGAGGTCTTCGACGCCTTCTCGCCACCGCCATGCCCCGTCACTGCCCATGTAGAGCACTTTGCCCGTGCCAAACGTCTTGGTCACGATCAACGGGACTCGACCGTACCGGGTGGATTGCGAGCGATGGGTCGCGAGCACTTCGCTACCCGCTTTGGCTCGCAACGCCGCCGCGTACCACTGGAAGCCGGGCAACGATGGCCAGAGCACGGCGTTGTCCGAATCCTTGTCTTCCAGTCGAGTCAACAGGCTGCGGCGTCCGGATTCGGTCAGTTCGAATTGTCCCGGAACACGCGAGCCCCAGCCTTTCGGTTGCGAGGCGTCCATGACGACCGGCGACAGTTCCCCGAATTCCGTGTCCGACAGCGACACCTGATACCCTCGAAACCCCGGCATCAACACCAGTCCCGCAGCCTGATTGCGAACCAATCGTTTGACTTCCAAACACTGCTCCAACGTGAGTTGACCTTCC
>JAQBZS010000867.1 GCA_027622115.1 Planctomycetota bacterium
GGGCCAACGAGCCGGCGCCTACCGGCTGGGGATTACACGAAATGTGCCACAATTGGCCGCGAAGAATCCAAAAGAATCCAGAATAATCCAAAGCGGTACCTGGCTACCGCACTCCAAAAATCCAAAGTCGCTGTCCAATTCGTATCGTGATCATCGCGGCGGGTGAGTTGTGAACTTCCAGCGGGCGGTGCCCCATTCGTTCGGGGCGAATTGTTTTCGTAGGTCGACTTCATGTGCAGCCTGCGGACCCGTTGGTGGCTGCGACCGATCCGGCTGTGCCGCGGGCTTGGTCCGTTGTCGCACGCCGATGCCCTTGCGGTTGCCCAAGGACACGAATCCGTCCGACGCAGCGAGCGACTTGGCGTCCATTCCCTTGATCCGCAGCGGACGAGCAGTCGCGATGACGCGAATCTCGGTCGTGCCGTGCGGCGGTTCGGCGAAGAACTCGAAGCCCATGTCCGTTGTCGGGATGTGTAGCGATCGTCCGGCCTTGAGCCTGAGTTCCGGATGCCACTTGTTCGGCATCAGCACCGCGATGTTCCCAGTCGGGTCCACGCCCAAGACGGTGATGAAGCAGTCTTTCGTCGACTTGATGACGCAGGGGATCACCTGGCCTTCCGTGAAATGCTGGCGATCGTCACCGCTGCTGACCGTGACTTTCAGCGTGCCGGCGAGATTGTCGGCGTCCAACAGTGCGACTGTTGGCGGCACGTCGACTTGCGGGTTAATCACCGCGACGGCGGGCGATTCGGGATCCTTACCGAAGTAGGGTAGCGGCAACTCCTTGAAAGCGCGTGGCTCGCCCAAACCCGTCAACCGGGCGGCCGTGTGGAACTCGACGACGTACAACTGTCGCTGAATACCGCCGATCTCCAGGCGAGCCCGCAGTTGGCGGGTTTCGCTTTCCCGTTCCAGCAACTGCGAGAACCGTTTGACGGACACACCGAATCCGGCGGCGGCGGTTTCCATGTCGAGGTTCCGCGCGAAGCGATCGAACAGAGCCCGCACCGGTTCCGCGGCCCCCGTCTTGGTGATGCCCGCCGCTGCCATTGCGGCGCGAAACGAGCGGCGGTCGGATTCCATCAATCGGCCGTAGTCGGCTTGCGTGGGATACAGCTCTTCGAGCAGATTGCGTTCGGCCAGCCCGAATCTGCGACCGTTGTCGAGTGCCAGGCGGCGGACTTCGTCCAGCTTCGCCGCCCGAGCTGGGTTCTCGGGCTTCATGCCGTCGTAGTGGCAGCTCACGCACGAGATCCCATTGATGATGGCACCGCCGGGCAGCGAGTCATCATGCACGATGGCACTGGGCGCGATGCTCAAACGCTCGCCGTTGGCCTTCACCAGAGCGTACGCCTGAAAGCCGTTCGGCAGCCGATAAATCAGCTCGCCGCCGTCGTGCCTGAAGGCCTTGTCGGTCTCGAAGGCTCCCAGCGGTCCGAACGGGTTTTGGAAAAAGTTGGCTTGGCCGTCGTTGCTGCCGAAGTCGTAGCTGAGAATGTAATAGCCGCCCGGGAATTCGTGCCGTTCCAGCAGCCGGTTATTGACCGACACTTTCGAGATCGAGAAGCCCGCACGATGGACTTTGCGGTTGCGGATGTTCCTTAATCGCTGCACGCCGAGCCGTTTTTCCAGCTCGCCCAACGTTTTGGGGATGCCGACCAGATCGTGATACAGCGGCGGCTGCGAAGTGGCGAAGACGAACCAATCCGCTCGCATGTATGGAAACTTGCTGCTGGTCAGTCCGTAGACCGATTTGCCGATCCAATCGAGATGCAGCAGCGCGTACGGATAATGTTGAACCACGCGTTCCCAATCGCCGGCCGTCCAGCCGATGTCCCGCAGGTCGAAACGCAGGATGGTTCGTTCGCGATCGACGGCCACCATCCGCTTCACGGCTTCGGACACGTCCGTCCCCAGCACGTCGCTGGACCGCGAGAGGCTGTTGAGCAGCTTGACGACCGCCTGCCGATACAGTTCCAGTTCATCGGCGGAGACAGCAACCATGTTGTGCAGATTGGTGAGCGTCAGATAGCGGGCGTTTTGCAGTTCGGCTCCCTTGAGCTGTCCGAGATCGCGGGCGATATGTTCGACGATGACCCGCTCCGGGATGTCTGCTCGAACGTTGGCTTTTGCGTCCGCGGCCGCCTGCTGCCGGTAGATCGGACTTGGCCCGCCGCGGTCGATCCACTTCAGGATGTCTTGTTTTTCGGCATTCGTGAGTTGTCCATTCCAGGCGATGTCTTTCCACCGCTTCTTGGGCATGGAACCGGACGAGATGACTTCACGCAGGTACGAATCCTTCGCGTTGTCGGCGTCGAAGTAGCCATGGTCGGGCGTGGCGAGCCGGACGAAATCGAGCAAGAAATCCACATCGCCGGCTGCGTCACCGGGTTTGCCGTCATGGCAGACGGCACATCGAACCTTGAACGTGGAAGCAACCCTTTGATCGAGACCATCGCCAGTCGCGGCTCGCGACGCGTCCGGTGCGAGGAATGCGAAGGCAAGCAGCGAGAATGACAGACGGTTCATGATCTTGGCTCCGTTGGGCTGATTCGCGGTTGGGCGTGGGGACGGTTTCCGTGAGCAGAACGATAACTCAGTCTTGATCTTCCGGAGAATCTCAGCGCAAAGCCAAAAAAGGCAAGAAGACGGGCATGTTAGCGATTGCCTGCGTTGAAATTCATCGGTCACCCAACAGGCGCATTTCCGGTATGCCGGAATTATGCACGAGCCAAAACGGCTCAGGATCGTGTTACGCGGCCTGCTTGGTGACTTCCGGAGCTTGCTCGCGAGGCGGTCGTGTTTTCCAGCGGCGATGTACCCAGAAGTATTGCTCGGGAGCCAACAGCACGGCTCGTTCCAGGGCACTGGTGAAAGCTTGCGTGATGACCGTCACGCGGTCGCCGTCGGGGAAGTCATGGGGATCAATGATGGCTTCCGAACCCAACTCGTAACGACTCCAGCGATGGGTTTGAAAATCGTCGGGCAACCGCCGCGAATAACCCAAGGCGATATAGGCGTCGTATTCAATCGCCAGTCTCGCAATCGTGGGAAACGTGGACGCGGACTTGCCGAAGAAATTGACAAAGGATCCACGAGTTCCGGCGTCTTGATCACCGAGCAACGCGATGCTCCCACCGGCTTCAAGTACGCTCGCCATCCGGTTGAAGGCTCCTTTCTTGGCAATCATCGAATGGCCCGTGCAGCGACGAAATCGCTCGAACCAGGCATCCAGATAAGGATTGTCGAGCGGTCGAGCTACCACGCTCATCGGAAAACCGAACAGGCCGAAGACGGAAATCGACATTTCCCAATTGCCGTAGTGCCCGCTGAGCAGGATGACGGGTCGATCGGAAGTCAGTGCTTGCACGGCACCGTGACGATTACGGAATTGGATGACGTCCATCACGTTTTCTCGAACGAGCTTTCGAGGTAGCACGACGATCTCGGCCACCATGCGAAACAGGTGCATCCACATGCCGTAAATGATGCGATCGGCTTCTTGGTCCGTCAGCCGATCACCGAATGCGATCCGCAAGTTTTCGCGGGCCACCTTGTATCGCGTCAGCTTCTGCGGCAGCACGTGTACAATGAACGCCGCGAGCCGTTTCGCAAGTGCATCCGCTTGTCTGGCGGACAGAATTCCCAGCACGCAAGTGATGCTGCGGAAAGCGAGATACTCGCAGAAATGTCGTACTTTGAGGAATCGCCGCGATTTCATTGGAATCCTGCCGTCCTTGGGATGATTCATTAGCCGTTTTGGCGCTAGCCACGGTTTTGGTGAGATGCGGAAAAGCGCCCGACCCC
>JAQBZS010000868.1 GCA_027622115.1 Planctomycetota bacterium
GAGCTTTGACCCGGCGAGCGACACGTTGATTGAAGGCGACGAGACCGTGACCCTCGCGATCGTCAGCGGCGCATTGCTGACCGGCACCGGCCAGACATCGAACGTAGTGACGATCACGGACGCAGATTCGGCCACGGTGGCGTTTCAAAGCGGCGCGACGACGGTGAGCGAAGATGCGGCGTCGGCCGCGAGCATCACGCTGGTGCTGACGACAACGGTCGGGAACACGTTGGAGAACAACGCCTCGTTCACGATCTCGGCGACAAACGGCTCTGCGGAGAATGCCGACTACGATCAGAGCGCGTTTCCAAAGACGATCACGTTCACGGCTGGGCAAGGGAATACGGCGACACAGTCCGTGAGTTTCGATCCAGCCAGTGACACGCTGATCGAAGGCGACGAGACCGTCACGCTGGATCTCGTCGATGGCGGTCTGCTGACGGGCAACGGCCAGACGTCGAACCTAGTGACCATCACGGATGCGGACTCGGCGACGGTGGCGTTCCAGGTGAGTGCGACGACGGTCGGTGAAGACGACGCGTCGGCGACGGACATCACGCTGGTGCTGACGACCGTCGCGGGCAACACGCTGGAGAACGCCGCCTCGTTCACGGTCTCGGCGACGAACGGTTCGGCGGAGAATGCAGACTACGATCAGAGCGCGTTTCCGAAGACGGTGACGTTTGCCGCAGGGCAAGGGAATACGAACACGCAGACCGTCAGCTTCGATCCAGTAAGCGACACGTTGATCGAAGGCGACGAGACGGTGACACTCGCGATCGTCAGCGACGCATTGCTGACCGGTAACGGCCAGACGTCGAACGTGGTAACGATCACGGACGCGGACAGTGCGACGGTAGCGTTCCAGAACTCGACATCCACAACACCAGAAACTGGAACCTACATCGCGGTTGTGGTGCTCGCGACGGAACCGGGTAACACGCTCGCCGATGAACTTGTCGTGTTAGTCGGCACAAACGGAACGGGAACTGCGACAGCCGGCACGGACTATGCTAGCAACACGACCAACATGGTATTTAGTGCCGGGAGTAGCAATCAGGCCGCACAGGCCGTTGACATTGTGATCGTGGAAGACTCTCGAGTGGAATTGGACGAGTCGTTTGGAGTTTCAATTCTCGGGGTTACGGTCGGTCCCGAATCGGCCACGGTCGGCGTCGTGAACTCGCAAGACGTGTCGATTATTAACGATGATTCAGCGACGGTTCGCATTAATGATGTAACGAGGGCCGAAGGTAACAGCGGACTTTCAGAATTCAGATTCGAAGCGACACTCGACACGGAAGTTGATGCGGATGTTATTGTGAACTTTGCCACGGTGCCGGATACGGCAGGCGATCAGAACGGAGCGAATGCAGGCGAAATCGGTGGCAACGACTTCAACTTCGCATCGGGTTCGATCACGTTCACGGCAAACGGGGGAATTAATCAGAAGCAAACGATTACAGTCTACGTCAATGCCGACCGAGTCGTAGAATTCGACGAGTCGTTTAAGGTCGAATTGTCCAACTTGAGGGCAACCGGTCGCGAAATGGCGAATGCCAACACCAGCATTACGATTGTGGATCATGAGGGGCTCGGCACGATCACGAATGACGACACAGCGACGCTTTTCGTTGTTGATGTTGTGCGGCAGGAAGGTGACCAAGGAATCACACCGTTCGGATTCCAGCTCGTCCTCGATAAGCCTGTTAGCCGGGACTTCACCGTCGACTTCACGACCGAAGACGGTTCCGCCGTGGCCGGGGCGGATTATCAGACAACTTCTGGTACGCGAGTATTTAGGGCAGGTGACACAACGGGCACAGTGACGATTGATGTGGTTGCCGATGAAGTGGTCGAGCAGATTGAGGGCTTCGTCTTGCGAGTCGGGAACATCAGTGATCCTGGCGTCGTATTTTCATTGAACGCTGCTAGTATCGGCGCTGCGGGTACCGTACTCGACGACGACTTCACGTCGCGTAACGTTTCGCCCGTAGTGCTCAGTCAACTTGCAGACATCACACTTGTTGTCGGCAGGTCATTCACTTGGACGATACCAGGCAATACGTTCTTCGACGACGACGGCGACGCGCTGACCATAACAGCCTCCACCAACGATGGTGCTCGCTTGCCGGGTTGGTTGTCGTTCGACGCAACAACTCGCAAGTTGAGTGGTGTCCCCGAAAGCGGGGACATTGGAACTGTGCAGGTGCGAGTGGCGGCAAACGACGGGCATCAAGGGAGCACCAGCGCCACGTTTGATATCAACGTGGTGCTTGCCAGCGGTATCCCGAAACAACGTACTGTTACGTCGCACGCGGTGGGCAGTTTCATCGCGAATCTGACCCCGACGTTCACGTGGACCGATGACGCGAACGCTGCGTCCTTTGATTTTAGCGTGTTCAAACTGCCAAGTGGTCCTGAAGTCATTCGGACAAAGACGCTGACGACCAACTCGTTTACTCCGACAGACCGTTTGAGCGAAGGAACGTTTGATATCCGCGTGCGGGCGCGGAACAGCAACGGCGTGTTCGGACCTTGGAACTCACCGCACTTGGTGACCATCCAGTCTAATAGGCCGGCGAGACCGGTCCCGCTGGGTCCGAGTGGCACAATCAATAGCGGCAAACCGACATTCACGTGGACTCAGGACGTGAATACGGACAATGTCGAATTATCGATCGTACAATCGGAGTCCGGTACGGAAGTGGCGCGTCACAAGAACATCCAGGGCACGAGCTTCACATTGACGAGTCCGCTTCCCGCTGGCAATTACCACTACAATTTGCAGGCGTGGAATCAACTGAGGCAACGTAGCGGTTGGACCTCAAGTACCACGTTTTCCGTTGTATTAGTGGTTCCGACGGCTGCCCCGCAGTTCACGGCTCCGGGTGCCACAACGCAGTCCGACGCGACTCCGAACATCGCCTGGCAGGCGGTGGCCAATGGTGCCCTCTACAACTTGCAGGTAACCAACACGACGACGAACGTGGTCGTGGTCAACCGGACGGGTTTGACAAGTACGTTTTTCCAAACCACTAGCCCACTCCCGAGTGGTACCTACGAAGCTCGCGTCACGGCAACCAACGAAGCCGGTGTGGCTGGCCCGAGCAGCAGTCCTCACGCTTTTACGATCGCGTTGGCGGCGCCGCCTCGCCCAGTCATTGAAGTCCCCGGAGCGAACACTTCTAACCCGCGTCCGACGTTTGCCTGGGCACCGATCACGGACGCGGTTACGTACCAATTGTGGTTGCGAAACAACGACACAGCTGAGTCGCCGTACTTGCGCATGGTTGGTTTGACCAGCTCATCTGCAACCGCAACACGAGACCTTGTCCCGGGCAATTACTCGCTTTGGGTCAAGATACTGAACGCGGACGGCGCCCACCGCTGGAGCCTGGAGCACACATTCACTGTGACAATTGCCCTGTCTGGGAATGCCAGCCAAGCCTCCGCAGCAGCACATACAGCTGCAACCCACGGCGTTGACGCCTTCTTTTCAAATGCCGAGCAATTGGCCGACATGATGACTACATGATCGACGAAGGAGACTGCAAACTGGTGGATCATTATCCCACGACAACGCCACGTCCTACTCATGAGCGATTCTGATCTGGAGCTATGTTCGCCACACGTTGTCAGCATGTTATCCGGGACGTCGCAGGCCGTTTGCGCCGAGAGCTTTCACGTCTACTGCACGCCGCCGAAGACGGTGCCGCGGTGGATGTGCAGCTCGTGATGCTTGGGCTTGAAGGTGATGCTTTGTGATACGTTCGGGACGTAGTCGCCGCCGATCGATTCC
>JAQBZS010000869.1 GCA_027622115.1 Planctomycetota bacterium
GCGAGCGGCAACGGTAAAAGTCGACTGATTGAGGAAGGAGTCTTCGGAGGAAAAGCGGCGCTGGGGATCACCCCGCTGCAACGTGACGGCGTCAAGATCCCGGGCTGGAACTTTGCGATTCGTGAGCAGCCTCGGTCGGGCGAGCACCGCTATCTGCGACTCGCTTGGAAAAAGCGAGGTGCGGGAAGCGTGATGATCGAGCTGGCTGCGAATGGACGATGGCCTAACGCCAAAGTTGCGAAGGGGCGATACGTCGCTGGCCCCAACACCACCGGCTGGGCGGCAATCTCGGTCAGCCAGATGGCTCCCAGCAAATGGACCGTTGCGACGTTCGATCTGTGGAAAGACATGGGCAGCTTCACACTGACGGGCTGCGCACCGACCTGTGATCGCGGCGAGGAAGCGTTTTTCGATTCGATCATTCTCGGGCCAAGTATCGCGTCGCTGGATGCTTATCGCCCCGGTGCTGCAACGGCGAACGACGCGACGGACAGCAGTTCCTTCGGCGATGCGTGGACCGACAAACGCAATCCCATCCGCAGGATTTTTCGTGGGCAGAGACTCGACCTTTGGTCTTTGAAGAAGCCTCGTAGCCACGCTCGCCAGAGCGTGGGCGATCCGCAATCGGGACGTTCTCGTGACGAAGACCCACTCTCTGGCCAGCGTGGCCACGGAAGTACTTCCGCTCCGATCGACGCCTTCATCCGTGAGCGACTCGCGAAAGAGAATCTCACACCCGCTCCCTCCGCCGATCGTCGCACGTTGATCCGCCGACTGACCTTCGATCTGATCGGTCTGCCGCCGACTCTGGACGAGGTTGCGGCGTTTGTCGCTGACCAGGCTCCCGACGCGTATCACAAGCTCGTGAAACGGCTGCTCGATTCACCGCGCTACGGCGAACGACAGGCCCGTCTCTGGCTCGATGTCGTCCGCTATGCCGACACCAATGGGTATGAGCGCGACGAATTTCGACCGCTCGCCTGGCAGTATCGCGACTATGTGATCCGGTCGTTCAACCAGGACAAACCGTTCGATCAATTCATCCGCGAACAACTTGCAAACGACGAACTCGTCGACGGCGCGCCGAAGAACCCAGCAGGCGTAGCCCCGCCCGACAACGATTGTGATCCGTGCGTTGACGGCGGCGAGGCGGACTCCGCGGACACCGGCCATCCCGTCTACCTCCACAGCGGCGAATTCACGCATGGAGAAACCGATCTCGAGATCCCCGGCCGCGGACTCAATTGGCGGTTCCAACGCGTGTACCGCAGCGGCATCCAATTCGCCGGCCCGCTCGGGTATGGCTGGGACTTCACCGACAACCGGCGACTCGTCGAAACCAACGCCGACAACCTCGAGACCGTTCAATCGACCTACCCCGATGCGAAGGTCGGCGACGTCATTCGCATGAACGGCCTCGGCCGAATCGATTTGTATTCGCTCAACACCGACGGCTCGTACACGCACCCCTCGGGCTACTACCAGCGTCTCGCCCAGAACACCGACGGCACCTTCACCGAGCGCGATCGCTCCGGCTTCGAATGGGACTATGCCGCCGTGGACGCGGACGGGCTGGCGCGCATCACCAGCCGAGCCGATCGCAACGGCAACACGATCGCTTACGAGTACGACACCGACGGCCAGATCGATCAAGTCATCGACACGCTCGGCCGAGCCATCGACTTCCGCTACGTCAACAAGCGGATCGACGAGATCGAGGACTTCGACGGCCGCGTCGTGAAGTTCACCTACGACGGCCAGGGCGATCTCGTTTCCGTGCGATCGCCGATTGTCAGCGGCACGCCCAATGGCAACGACTTCGCCGACGGCAAGACGATCGAGTTCACTTATTCGTCGGGCTTCGAGGATCCACGGCTGAATCACAACCTGCTCACGATCACGCGGCCCAATGAAGTCGCCACATCCGGCCCCGCGTATTTCACGCTCACCTACCAAGACGACGCGGCCGCGGACTTCTCCGATCGAGTGCTCACACAGACGCTCGGGGGCACCAACGCCAGCACCGTCCCCGGCGGCGGGACCATCACCTACAGCTATGAGATTCTCGGAACCTCGCCCGCGGCGGACGACTTCAACACCGCGGTCTCGCGCAACACCGTCACCGATCGCAACGGCAATCAAACGGTCTACGAATTCAACCAGCTCGGAAACATCGTTCTCAAGAGCGAGAAGACCAACCGCAACGTGCGGGCGGGCGATCCCGACTCCTTCGACACCACGCTCGAATACAACTCTGATGGCGAGATGACGCGGCGAACCGATGAGCTGGGCACGTCCGCCAGCTACGTCTTTTCGGACGACATCTCCGACCGCTTCCAACACGGCAACCCCACGACGCGGACGACAACCGCCGACCCCCGCGGCGGCGATCAAACGACGATCACAACCACGACCGTCTTCGAGCCGATCTACAACCAGGTGCATCGAACGGTCGACCCCCGCGGAAACGATCCGAGCTACGTACCGCAAAACGGCGGAGCGAATTCAGCCGCCCGCTACACCACGACTCGCTTCTTCGACTACCAGGAAGGCGACAACGCCGCGGCACTCGGCACACGCATGGGCATCAGCGAAAGCGAAGTCAGCACGCTGCTCGCCGAAGCCGGCATCGCACTCAACCTGGGCGACCTCAACGGCGACGGCATCACGAATCAGATCACGGGCAATGTCATCAAGATCGTCTATCCGTCGGTCACGCTGCTGAGCGACTCGAATCAGGCCGTGCTTGAAGGCGACACGCTGCAGAACATCGAAGAGTCGTTTCAGTTCAACGCGTTCGGCCAACGGATTCAGCACATCGATCCCGAAGGCAACGTCCACACTTGGGAGTACTACCCCGAGAGCGATCCCGATGGTGATGGCAACGTCGACAACGCGAATGGAAACACAACCACCGGCGGCTACATCAAACAAACCACCATCGACCCGGCCAGCGGGGCGACGCGAAATTCAGGCACCAACCCAGCACCCGCCAACATCCGCAACGTGTTCGAATACGACGACGTCGGCAACGTGACGCGCACGATCGACGCACGCGGCATCGCGACCGATTTCGTCGTCAACGAACTCAATCAAGTCGTGCAGATCACGCACGCCTCCGCTCATGGGCTGCTTGGAGCCGACCCCGCGGAACCCACCGAACTCACCGGCTTCCAGTACATCGAACGCTTCGAATTCGACCACAACAACACAACAACAACGTCGTGCGGCGGCAGGTCGAAGACCGCGGCAACACCAGCGACGTCGGTGCGGACAACGCTCCCGGCCAGGCTGACCTGGTGGGTGCCGACTTCGATGCCACGACCGATCACCTGCAGTCCGGCCGGTCGGACGTGACCTTCACGATCGACAATGTGGGCGGCACGGCCTCCGGTGCCTTCGGCGTCAACATCGTGCATTCCGATGACGCCACCTTTGGCAACGCGGACGACGTGATCGTCGGCTCGCATGGGGTCGTCTGGGAATTGCTGATCGAACAAGTCAAGCTGGACGCACGGAAACTCCCCTGAGAACAATTGCTGCGGTCAATTCGGAGCCGGCCTTCAATCTCAAGCAGCGGCGCAGTGAAAACCAATTCGACATCCACCGGCCAAGGTCGCGACGCCAACGTGACCGTGGTCGGTAGGTGTCCAATTCCTGAAATTGGTGATTCGGTGAGTCGCTGAATGTGCTACAGATTCGGCATGGACGCTGAATTAGGCCCATCTTCGACAGTAGCGATTTGCAAGTACCGGTTTTTCAGGGACTTACGGCGGCCGCGCAAATCT
>JAQBZS010000870.1 GCA_027622115.1 Planctomycetota bacterium
CGAATTCATTGCTGCCAATTCGTGGTCGCCCTGAATTCGTGGGCTTACTTTTGAGGTTTGCGTTCCAGCGATTCGCAAAATTCGGAATCGAATTGCGAGAAGAGGCGGCAGCATGGAAGATTTCAAATCTCAAATCTTGTCGAAAAAACAAAACTCCACACAGGAGCAACGCAGTGCTGCCGGACGGCCAAGCTATTCTCGCCGCGCTCAATATGGCACATTTCGTTTGCCCCGCAGCCGAGCCGAGCCCCACTCAAGCGATCCAAAGGAACGTCGGAACATGAACGTCACACTGTCGAGTCGTCATGCGGCTGTACTCCGTCAAGCGATGCTCGCCATTCCGGTCATTGTCGCGTCTCTTGCTGTTACCGATTGCCGAGCGGATCAAACCGAACCGATTCTCGGCCCGGCTGCTGCAGATCGACTCTTCACGTTGAAGGTCTTGCCGCTGCTCAAAGTGAAGTGCTTCGGCTGTCACGGCAGCGACCCGAAAGACATCCGCGGCGATTACAACCTGCTGACACGCGAAGGCATGTTGAAGGGCGGGGAATCGGAGACGACGTCGCTCG
Organism: Planctomycetota bacterium; assembly: GCA_027622115.1. GTDB lineage: Bacteria > Planctomycetota > Planctomycetia > Planctomycetales > Planctomycetaceae > JAQBZS01. Next base: position 570 of record JAQBZS010000870.1, read on the forward strand.
TGCCCGGCAAGCCCGAGGCCAGTCCGCTGTATCAGGCCGTGCTGTGGGACGGGATCGAAATGCCGCCCAAAGAGAATGACAGACTGACGAAAGTCGAGACGGAATCCATTCGCCGGTGGATCGCGGCCGGCGCTCGTTGGCCGAATGACGCAACTCGGTTGGCGATTCAAAAACAGGAATGGTCGATCCGCGAAAACGAAGACGGCATTATCGTCGACACGAGCGGCGGGCTGGCCGATTCCTGGACCTATCGCCGCTATGGACGCGACGACATTTGGGCGTTTCAACCGGTAGAGCAACCGCAAGTTCCACCCGGTTCGGCGAATCCGGTTGATGCATTCTTGAACAGACGCCTTGGAGCGAGTGGATTGATCGCATCGGCAACGGCGGATTCACGCACGCTGATCCGCCGCGCGACGTTCGATCTCACTGGCCTGCCACCCAGTCCGCTCGAAGTGTCCGACTTTCAACGAGCCTGGGATACGGATCCCGACAAAGCCTGGGGCGAACTGGTCGATCGATTGTTGAAGAGCGACCACTATGGAGAACGCTGGGGCCAACATTGGCTCGATGTTGTCCGCTACGCCGACACGGCCGGATTTTCGAATGACTATGAACGATCAAACGCCTGGCGCTATCGCGACTATGTCATTCGAGCATTCAATACCGACAAGCCGTTTAACGATTTCATTGTCGAACAGATTGCGGGTGACGAACTTCGACCGGACGATCCGGAAGCACTGATCGCCACCGGCCTGCTGCGGATGGGACCATGGGGAACCGCGATGGTCCCGCAGCATGAAGCTCGGCAGATCTACTTAGACGATCTGGTTCACAACGTCGGTCAGGCGTTTCTGTCGATGCCGATGCGCTGCTGCAAATGCCACGACCATAAATTCGATCCGCTGCCGACCCGCGACTACTACAGCATGTACGCGACCTTCGCGACGACACAGCCGGCCGAAATGCACGCCGAGTTCTTGCCCGAGGAGAATCGCGGCGGGTTTGCCGAAAAACGAAAACTCACACAGGAGCTGTTGGACTATGCAAAAGCTGAGTTCAACGTCGTGCTGAACAAGCAGGAGACGGCCGCGAAGAAGTGGTACACCGAGCACGGGCTGCCGTACAAGAACGAGAACGCACGAAAGAACGATCCGGAAGACAAGAAACCGCCGCGACACGTCGGCCTGACGCCCGAAGAAAAGGGCATCATGAAAGTGCGAAGCCAGGACGTCTGGATCTGGGAACGCCGCATGGAACGCTACGAGCCGATGGCTCAAGCCGTCTACAACGGCCAGGACGACTACAAGAATGATCGCACACTGCGACCGGCCAAGAAGGTCAATCGGAATTGGCGTCCGAAGAACTTTATCCTCGGCGGCGGTTCGCTCGAAGCGCCACTCAAGCCGGTCGAACCGGGCGTCCTCAGTGCAACCGGTCTCAAGGTTGATACAAAGGGTAACAGCCCGTGGGCGATTTCGAGTGATCTCGGCGGACGACGGCTGGCGTTCGCCAAGTGGGTTGCCCGCGACGACAACCCGCTGTCGGCGCGATCGATCGTCAACCGCATCTGGCAATCGCATTTCGGCAAGGGGCTCGTGAAGACGGCCAACAGTTTTGGGGCCAAGGGCAGCAAGCCAACTCATCCCGAGTTGCTCGATTGGCTCACCGCTGATTTCGTCGAGCACGGCTGGAAACTGAAACGAGTCCATCGCTTGATCATGTCGTCCGCCGCATACCGTCGCTCCGGCACGCCGGTCGACGCCGTGAAACAGGCCACCGTCGATCCGAATCGCGAACTGCTGGCCGCGTTCCCATCCCGCCGACTGACCGCAGAGGAACTCCGAGACAGCACTCTGCTCGTCAGCGGCGAACTCAACCGCGAAATGGGCGGGGTGCCGATTATGCCCGAGATCAATTTGGAGGTGGCGCTGCAGCCTCGCATGATCCAGTTTTCGATCGCGCCGGCCCATCAGCCGTCTCGGACGCCGGCGGAACGAAATCGGCGAACGATCTATACCTACCGAGTTCGCGGGCAGGCGGATCCGTTTCTGGAGATCATGAATCTGCCAAACCCGAATGAATCCTGCGAATTGAGGGATTCCGCGTCGGTCACTCCGCAGGCCTTTACGTTGATGAACAGCGACGTCATGACCGACCGGTCCATCGCTTTTGCCCTGCGAGTCCAAAAAGAACGACCGGTCGACACGGAAGCGTGGGTTCGACGCGCGGTGCAAATCGCGTATGGCCGAATGCCGACGCCCAAGGAACATGACAGCCTGCACGCATATCTGAAGGAAATGCAGTCCTACCATCGAAAGCACACGCCCAAGCGGGTTGAGTATCCGAAGCAAGTCGTGCGGTCGCTCGTCGAAGAATTCACCGGCGAACCGTTCGAGTTCATTGAAAAGCTGAACGTCTACGAGAACTACGTTCCGGACCCGAAGCCGTGGACCGTAGACGCAGACGCGCGAGCGCTCGCCGACGTCTGCTTGCTGCTCTTGAATTCCAATGAATTCCTCTTCGTTTACTGACGGCCCCCTACATCGAGACATCTCTCTCCACGAGATTTGGAGATCACCATGACGACCACAATTCCTCGCCGCGAATTCCTATTTGGACTGGGTTCATCGCTCGGAGCACTGGCGCTGACGGACCTGCAGGCAGCCGACAAGCTTGCAGGCGGCCCGTTGGCTCCCAAGAGGCCGATGCTGCCGTCCAAGGCTAAAGCTGTGATCATGCTCTTCATGGAAGGTGGTCCGTCCCAGGCCGACACATTCGACCCAAAACCGAAGCTCAACCAACTGCATCTGACGCAGTCCACGCGAACGAAGGGACTCGCCAACGGGAAGCGGTTCTATGTCGGCAGTCCGTTCAAGTCGCGGAAGGTCGGTAATGCCGGGATCGAAATGTCCGACCGGTGGAAATTCCTCGCGGACGCCGACGTGGCAGACGAATTGTGCGTTTATCGTGGCTGCAAAGCGGAATCGCTGAATCATCCGGAAGCCTTGCTGCACATGAATACGGGCAGCCGGCTAGGCGGCGATCCGGGATTGGGAGCATGGACGACGTACGGCCTCGGATCTGAGAACAACAATCTCCCAGGGTACGTCGTCATGACGGAACTCGCACTGCCGCAGGCTGGTCCAGCCAACTGGACGAACGGTTTTCTGCCCGCCCATTTTCAGGGCACTCGGTTAAGAACCACTGGCTCGCCG
>JAQBZS010000871.1 GCA_027622115.1 Planctomycetota bacterium
CGACGATGTATGCGCGAGTCGACGCGGGCGTGCTATATGTCCCGTGGCGATTCCTGTCGCCGAGCAGTCGTTGTGTGGCGGAATTGTCCGCGATAGTCGGCGAGTCGCTGGACGCGGATGTGCCGCTGTTTTCGAAGCAAGTCGCCAGGGGAATCGGTATGGCGGAAGACCCTGGGCAACTCCGCAGCTTCGGCCAACATCGCTCGGAGTTGCTCGCACATGGATTGTTGGATGCCTGGTTGGTGGATGCGAAACGGGATCCGGTCGATGCGGTGTCGAAACGATTTGAAGCGGCGGGTCTCGATCCAAGTTGCCCGTGGTTGAATCCCGGATCGATCGATCATCTTCAGTTGGTCCGGCAGTCTGGAGCGCGATCCGCAGTCTCCACCGTCATGCGGTCTCCACCAACTCAGTCCGAGCCGTTTCGCGACAAGTACCTTGAAATCGCGGACCGCATTGGAAACAGGATCTGTCGCGATGCGATCTGGTCCGCCGACGCCTGCAATTGGCTGGAGTGGGACGCGGAGCCGCGACTCGGTCATCTGCCGGACCCGCTGAAGAATGAATGGGTGGCCGTGCATCGAGCGCTCGGGGCGAATGCCGTGTATCGCTGTAGTGGGTTGTCGTTGTTTGCCGGTACGGCGGGCATTGCATTGTTTCTGCTGCGGCTGTTCGAACTTACTCAAGATGCGCTGCATCGCGAGACGCTGATCGGCGTGACGAATCAGATCCGTCAGCAGTTTCCCGCTGTGACGAAGTCCGCCGAAACCGCGTTCTATACCGGATGGCCTGGTGCGGCATGGGTGTTGGTCCAAGTTGGCTTTTCGTTGGGCGACGACGAATTGGCGGACGCAGGCTTAGACGCCTTGGCGTCGCTGATTGATCACGCTCCAAGCGTACCATCAACGGACATCATCACCGGCAGCGCGGGGTTGATAGCGCCGTTACTCGATCTCGCAGCACGCAGCGGACGATCGGACTTGAGCGACGTGGCGGTGCGGCTGGGTGGTTTTCTGATGTCGGCGGCTGAACGGACCGACGAGGGATGGTCTTGGCAGACGCTCGCGACTCCGACGCGAAGAAACTTATCCGGTTACGGACATGGCGTGGCAGGCATCGTGTGTGCATTGGCGGAACTGATCCCCGTCACGGGCGAACCGCAAATCCTGGAAACCATCGTCGAGGGACTGCGATATGAATCCTCGCAATTCTCGGTTGAAGCCGGCAATTGGGGAGACCATCGGGCTCGCGCCGAAAGCTCCGACAAGACGGCCTATCAGTTCGGATGGTGCCACGGAGCACCGGGAATCGGCATGGGGCGGTTGCGACTGCTGGAGCTTGAGGTGGATTCCAAGTTGAACGCAGCCGGCTTTGCCGCGACGGGAATGCCGACTCGCATCCGCACCGACTTCGAAACCGCGTTGGCGACGACCGTTTCGAAGCTTGTGCCTGCCGATGAACGCGGTCAGCGAGAATTCTGTATTTGCCACGGCCTCGCGGGAAACTCGGAACTGCCGCTGCTGGCGTCGAAACTGCCCGGACGCGAGTCCTTGATGCAACACGCGGAACAGGTTGCTCAAGTGGGGATCGAGCAATTCGAACAACCTCGCATGCCGTGGCCGGTCAATCTTTCCGGCACGGGCGAGACTCCGGTGCTGTTCAACGGGATGGCCGGCATCGGCTACTTCTATCTTCGCATGAGCAATCCAGACCGCGTGCCGTCAATTCTGCTGCTCCGTGGTTCATCCTGCATCCATGATCAACACAATCACGGCAACTGAATGGTTGGAATCCCTACTCCAGTGTGATTGGGCCGTTTCATGATTGCGGAATTGGGCGAGACCAGTATCGTCGCAACTCCACTTTTCCACCTTGTGACTCGTCTGTGACCGCGATCGACGACGCGGGATTGGGCCTTCAGAGAGAGCACGATGGACGATTCGGTCGACCTGTATCAACGATTTTGCGCCGGTGACGAAACCGCTGCCGGCGAGCTGTATGACCGATATGTGAATCGGTTGGTGGGGCTGGCTCGCTCACGCATTTCCTCCAAGCTGCGTCGCCGAGTCGATGCGGAAGACGTGGCTCAGTCGGTGTTTCGCAGCTTTTTTGTCAACGCTCGCGACGAAAAATACGCCTTTGAACGCAACGGCGACCTTTGGCGGTTGCTGTCGAGCCTGACGATCAACAAGGTGCTCCGGCACGTTCAAAAGCAGACGCGTCTGAAGCGATCCATCGATATGGAGCAAAGCGTGTTTCAAGTTGACGGCGGACCGGCGATGCCCGTCGAGATGATTGTGGAAGGCCCGGCACCGGACGACGCTTTGGCGTTGGTGGAAGAATTGGATTTGTTCATGGCGGGTCTGAACCCGCTGTCGCGACAAATCCTCGAACTGCGGTTGCAAGGGTTGTCGACCGAAGGGATCGCGGCGGAGGTGTCGCGTTCGGAACGTACCGTGCGGCGTACGCTCGAATCGCTGAAGTCCCACTTGCAGAGCCAACTGTTGGGCGACGACGGCAAGGGCAATCGCGTGTCGAAATGATGTGAGCGATCGTCAATCGAGTGGCTTGTCCAAGGCTGAGTTGGGCGATCTTTGGGTGGCGACCTCGCTGCGGCACGAATTCAAGAGTGTGACGGTTCAGTGAAACTCAGAGGCTCCGCTGCTACAATCGGCGATTTGACCCTGACGCACGATTCGTCGCTTACGCTCTTTTGGAAGAAGCCCGTGAACATCAAGATTTTTCACAACCCCCGTTGCACGAAGAGTCGCGAAGCACTCAAACAGATTGAGAAGGCCGGAATCGAGCCGGAAGTTGTGGAATACCTCGAAGAACCGCCCAAGCAGGCTGAACTCGACAAGATTTGCCGCATCTTGGACATCCACCCGCAAGACTTGATGCGGAAGAGCGACAAGCTCTACTCACAACTGGTCGCCGACGATCGGAAACTGAACCGCAAAGAGGCTCTGAAGATCCTCGTCGAGAATCCGAAACTCATCGAGCGACCGATCATCCTCGACGAGGACGAAAACAAAGCCGTCATCGGTCGGTCCGCGGAACTCGTCAAGCAATTGCTTCCGTAATCGAAGCTGCGGTTTCCTGCTCGGAGCGAACGGTGAGTTTGGCCGAATTCGTGGCCGAAATCGTGGTCAACATCCGGTCGGCGCGTATTGGCCGAAGTGCGAGACGAAGTAGCATGCATGACGTCCACGGGCCATGACGCGACGGATGATCCAGCGAATTCAGAGAGTCGTGCTGATGCTTCGCCGAGGGGTGTTGGACGACCGACTTCGACAGCACTCGTTGCGAGCTTCTCGCACGAGTCGTCATTGCACCAAACTGCCGACTTCGATCTCGACCGAGACCGCTGCCGTGAGTTCATGCGGTTTGAGTAACGCCTTGAACTCGACGCGCCCGGATCGGCTCGATTTGACCAGGAAGGGGATTTGAACAAACGACTTGTCCGTCTCGACGCGGCGACTCGTCTGCAAATCGTCGCCCGTGAGTTCCAAGCCGTTTGGCAACTCCAATTCGACATGCTGCCCGTCTCGCGGGTTTTGCACGAGTGCCACGACCCAAAACGGTTTGCCTTTCGGCACGGGGCTCTTCGCCATGAGCTTCAACATCGGCTTGGCCGGTTGGACGTCCACCGAAATTGACTCGGCGACGTTGTCGGGATTGAGCCGACCGGACAACTCGCGCGAACCTTCGACCGATCGGCCCACCTGCACCAACCAGCTCACCAACGAGTAGCCCTTGTTCGACGACGGCACAGGCTT
>JAQBZS010000872.1 GCA_027622115.1 Planctomycetota bacterium
GAACGCGAGCATTTCACACACACCTGGCACTCAATGAAACCGCGCAAAAACACGGACCAATCGCAAGATCGCGTCGGCAAAACCAATTCAAGTCCGGTTTAACGGAGACTTCGACCGTTAACATCGTCGAGGGCGGTGACCCGAGCCGGGGCATGGCGTACCAGTCGATTACTGGTCCAGACGTCGCAGTGGAAAGCTGAGAAAACGGGGCACGTTTCCGATCCGGATCATCGCGTATTTGTGGTTGACTGGAACTCTCTATATAAAAGCAAAAGTCCGTCCCACTTTCCGATATCACGGATCCGTCGCAGTTACAAGTTGGCAGAAAGTCCACGCGACCTTCGCACTGGCGGTGGAAAACCACAACGGCAACAGCATTCTCTGAAAGTGCGATTCATCTCCGGGGTGTCTTGACGCCCCATTCAAATGTCGATCTAATTGGGCGGCTGTCCATCAAGCTCGGTCACTCCCTCAGACGGAGTCAAATGGTGAATCTAATTCAAAAAGTCAGCCAACTTTTCGTGGTTTCGCTTGCAATTTCGGCTGCAGCATGCAGCAATGGACCGTCGGAAAACAGTCAGAAAGAAGCCGAAGCTGAAGTCAACCGGCTGAATGCGATCCAGGCTGCTTACATGGAATGCATCGAAAAGACCGACATGCCTCCAGCCGGAAAAGAGGAACTCGCTAAGTTTCTTCCTGCCGGGGTTGAAGCCGACCATGTATTCACGTCAGCCCGGGATGGCCACCCTTACGTTATCCATTGGGGTGTTGATTTCCGAAAACATCAGTCGCAGCAGCCATTTGTGCTGGGCTACGAAAAAACAGCCAAAGATGGAAAGCGATTTGTCTGGACCGGGTTTGGCGTTTTGGAAATGAGCGACGAGGAGTTCTCCAACGCCGAGTTTCCGCCCGGAGAAAAAAACGGGCTCTGACGATGCAATTGAGATGACTTTTGTTCAACAGTCTTCACGTTGAGGTGAATGCAATGATGATCGTCAAAAGGATCCCGAAGAAGACCAGACATGGATTCACGTTGATCGAATTATTGGTGGTGATCGCGATCATTGCCATACTTGTGGCATTGCTGTTACCAGCGGTTCAGCAGGCACGGGAAGCGGCCCGTCGCTCCCAGTGCAAGAACAATCTGAAGCAGATTGGGCTTGCGATGCATAACCACCATGAAGCACATGGTTTGTTACCAGACGGCGGCGAAAACTGGTGGTCTGGAAGGACGAAAACTGTGACCGGAGCGATTGAAAAAGCCCCCCGCCAGACGTGGTGTTTTCTCTACCAGATTCTACCGTTCATGGAAAACGCCAACTTGTATAAGGAAGGCAACGACGCTGTACTTCGGAGATCTCCCATCAGCGCTTATGCATGTCCGTCTCGCAGAGATCTCTCGTCTGCCGGAGGAAGGGCGTACAATGACTATGCAGGAAACGCTGGAACGATCGGGATCTATGATGCAAATGGAGTCAGGACCGGAGGCGGTGGCGGCTTGGCGAATTGGGGAGATGGGAAGCGTGGGGCAGTTGTGACCAGGGGGAAGCTTGGGACTGACAATTATCAAGAGGTAAAGTTCAGGGATATAACGGACGGAACGTCGAACACCATAATGGTCGGCGAAAAGGCCATGGGCCAGGATGAGTATTACACTGCGACCTGCTCGGACAACGAGGGTTATACCTCTGGATGGGATTGGGATATTGTACGCTGGGGCGACAGAACGCCCCGTCGCGACGTTCTTGTACGTCCTACGAATTGCGAAACTGACTTTGGATCTGCTCACACGTCGGCGGCACACTTTCTTCTTGTCGACGGATCAGTCCGGGTGGTCAGTTATGATATCGACCTGAATGTGTTCAGAAGGGCTTGCCAGCGAAATGATGGTGAGAAAGTGAATTGGTAGCGATACGGTGACCATGCCATACTGACGAGACAGGTCTGAACGTGGTGGAACAGCTCGATGGGCAGGTGCTGTCATCCGCCGGGCTTGCTCGATTTACGTGTTTTTCCCACATGCTAATCATTACCGTCGTCGTCCGATTGAAACTTCGGATCAGGCGGCGGCAGATTCAGCGGGACTGCGGTGCTGGTCGAAACGCGAATCCGGAGCACGTCGGACGAGATCGAGCCCGGGAAGTATTTTTTGATTTTCGGGTTCTGGAGAGCGACTTCTCGCGAAGGAGTCAGGATGAAACGGACTTTAACGAAGCCGGTTTCATCGGCATGGTCAAGGAGCTTCTTGACGAGCTCGTCGAGCCGGTCAGCCGTGTAAACGTGCCTTGTGGAAGTCCGCTCGCCGGAAAGAACGACGGCGTCGTAACACGGTAATTCCAGATCGGTTCCCTCGACTTTCATTTTCATCTTGAAGGCCAGGTCGACCGGCAGGAGACGATTCATTCGCCACGACGGTGTGTGGAGTGCGTAAACCGGGCCGGTGCCGTCCTTGCTCAGCGTATACGTGTTCGGACGCCAGGCTCGCTGCGGGTCATACGGCCGGAACCGCGGGCGACGCCGGAAGCTGGTGTCCGACTCGCGGAACTGCAGAGACTCCTTGACGATCTTCGCCAGTCCGAGATTCGGTTTGGCGATCAGGTCGTCGGGAGTGTCCGCGGCCGTGATTTCGAATTTCACGTCGTCGGTTTCGAATGTGCCCTTGAGGGGCCGCTCGCCGCGAGTGAATTCCCACTCGGTCGTCATTCGGATGACATGCTCGCCGACTTCCAGGTCTTTCAGCTTGACGGACTCCGAGGCCGCTCCTGGACCGGGGTAGCTGTATGGCTTCTCGCCGAATTCCTTACCGTCCAGGAAGTGGCGAGTGGTTGTCTGGAACTGGTATTTGCGGTCCTTTGGCAGTCCCTCGTGGCCAAAGTTGAAGCGGTAGCCCAAGCCGATCATTGCGTCGATGCCCTGCGGGTAGCGGTCACGTTTCTCGGCGAAGTGGGCGAAGCCGGCATCGAAATAGCGCTTCGCCTGCGGATCGGTCAGGCCGTCGAGGAACCGCACAAGCACGGTTGAGGCACGATTTGCCATGACTTCGTCATCGGATTCGCACAGAGTCATCAGGACATCGCCCGAGTCCGGCAGATGCTGAGCAATCATGTTCTGCAGCGTGTGCGGAACCTCCCTCGAATAGTGGAATTCGGTGAGGGCGATGAGTTCGCGGCGGATATTTTCCGCGCGGACTTTCGAGTCGCGGCGGACGTCTTCCTCGGAGATCACGATCGCGATCGGCACGGTGGGGATCGGCTCCGGGCGGAACTGCTCGCCGGGAGGGCGAACAATGCTGCCGTCGTCGTCGTACAGCGGCAGCGTGCCGATTCGAATGTGAACCCTGAACGCGTGCCGTCCCGGTTCAAGCGGCATGGGATCTTTCAGGGGCTCTCGCTGCCAGAGAGGGCTCAGCACAAAGGGAACGGTGACGTGCCCTTCTGTCGGAATCGCCTGGTACGTCCCTCCGACCGAACGTGAGTAGCGGCCACCGTCGTAGTCGACGTAGTGCTGAAACTGCGGAGTCGGGACCGCCAGCCGTTCGGTTTTGCCGTCGCTGCGCAGGTCGACAAACACCAGCGGATGCTCGCCAAGTCGCCAGGACTTTTTCTCCTGTCGGATGCGATATTCGATGCCGTATTTTCCCTGCTGCCAGTTAGTGCCCGTGGGCAGATCGACTTCGGGGCCGGGATTGTCGAGCCCCTCAATCGTGACGCGGGAACGAATAAGGGGTCGGGTCTCTTTGTTTCGTCAAGGGGCAAGCCCGGCATAAAAGAGACCTGAC
>JAQBZS010000873.1 GCA_027622115.1 Planctomycetota bacterium
GACGGGACGGGTCTGGGTATGTTCGAGATCGCTTGGATCGGCGTTCCGGTGACCATCGTCGGCATCGTCTACATGTTGGTCTGTACTCGCGTGCTGTTGCCGGAACGGGTTCCCGCCATTCGTCAGTTGGACGATCCCCGCGAATACACCGTCGAAATGCTGGTCGATCCATTCAGTCCGCTGGTGGGACGCAGCATCGAGGACGCCGGGTTACGGCACCTGCCGGGCATGTACCTCATGGAGATCGATCGCGACGGACACGTCTTGCCGGCCGTGTCGTCCAACGCGTTTCTGCAAGCCAATGACCGGTTGGTGTTCGTGGGCGTGGTGGAATCCGTAATCGACCTGCAACGGATTCCCGGCCTGAAACCCGCCACGAATCAGCTTTTCAAGCTCGACGCGCCGCGGTCCGAACGTTGTCTGATCGAAGCCGTGGTGTCGGACACGTGTCCGTCGGCTGGGTTGTCGATTCGCGAGGCCAAGTTTCGGTCGCGGTACAACGCAGCCGTGATCGCGGTGTCTCGGAACGGGCAACGCATCAACAAGAAAATCGGCGATATCCAACTGCAATCCGGCGACACCCTGTTGCTTGAAGCTCATCCATCGTTCGCCGACGTCCACCGCAACTCGCGCGACTTCTACTTGCTCAGCCGGGTCGAAGGTTCGACGCCGCCGCGCTACGAGAAAGCGTTGCTCGCACGCATTATTCTGACGGCGATGGTGGTCGTCGTCGCTACCGGCGTGTTGAGCATGCTCAAGGCAGCTTTGCTGGCGGCAGCCCTGATGATCGGCACTCGCTGCTGCCGCGGTTCACAGGCTCGGGCGTCGATCGATTGGAGCGTGCTGCTGACGATCGGGGCCGGGTTGGGACTTGGCAAAGCGATGGAAAAAAGCGGTGCGGCGAGTTTTCTGGCCGAGGAAATGATTACGTTGGCGGGTTCCAATCCCACGTTGATCCTGGCCATTGTGTACGGGTTGACGATGGTGTTCACGAATCTCATCACCGCCAAGGCCGCCGCCGTGTTGTTTTTTCCGATCGCCATCCAGGCGGCGGCGTTGTTGGATGTCAGTCCCAAACCGTTTGTCATGGGCTTGATCGTCGCCGCCGCCGCAAGTTTCGCCACGCCGATTGGGTATCAAACCAACTTGATGGTGTTGAGCCCCGGCGGCTATCGCACATCCGACTATCTGCGAATCGGCGGATTCTTGAGTCTGATTGTTGCGGCGATCGCGATCGTCCTCGTGCCCATCGTGTGGCCGTTTTAGATTCTCGGCGTGTTGGCTCCCGGCAGGCAGTTGGTCATTGAGGCACCGAACATCTTGTGCGCGGCGCGCGGACTGAGTGAAATCGGAGACCCGCCGCCCGGTGCCGACAGCCGCTTCAATTTGTGGCCGCTTCATCGAAATGCGAGGCACCACACGGCAATCCGTTGATCGGGCAACTTTGGGGCCATGCACCGGACAGCTTGCTCGGCGATCTGGGTGCGGCGGAGTTCAATGAATATGTGTCGTCTTGAAGCGGGCGCGGCAGCATGTGCCGATGCGGGACTATCGTCTTGAAGCGGGCGCGGCAGCATGTGCCGATGCGGGACTATCGTGTTGAAGTGTAGGGTGTTGAAGTGGCCGATTTTTGAGTCAGAAATTGACTTTATGTCGGAGCAGCCTTTGTCTAGATTGTCTACAGGAGACGGTCGCTCGACTCAACGGGAGACGTTGCGGGTTGGAATCAATCACGGGAGAACATCATGGCGCGGGTCGACCGAGTGCGGTTTTCATTGACATTAGTTGTCTCGCTCACGCTGTGTTTTCTTGGTTCGTGTGGGGAGGAAGATTCGGCACCGATTCATTCAGAGAGCCCGCCAGTTGATGGGTTGAAGATCTCGTCAGCCGAACCAAAAGCCGAACCAAAAGTCGAACCAAAAGCCGAGCCGAAAGTGGCAACTGAGTCGAACGATTCGACGGTTGGCGATCGAAACGTAGTAGCAGAACCGAAGGCTAAGGTTGCATCGAGAACTCGCCCATTGGGTGATGAGTGGCGAGCAGTTGGTCCTGGGGGTGGGGGCAAACAGGAATTCCCTGCGATTTCACCGCACGATCCGTCGGTGATGTTTGTCGCTTGTGACATGTCCGGCGTTTATCGCAGCGAGGATGCCGGGCAAAACTGGCGGATGCTCGATCAGGTCCGCCGTATCACGCACCCACCCGTCTTTCATCCAACCAATCCGAACGCCGTCTATGTTTGTGCTCGGCACTTCAACTACGTGGGCATGAATGTCGAATCGGGATGGAGCTTTCACGCGAGTGCTGACCGAGGTCAATCGTGGTCTCAAGTTCACACGCAGGACTACAAGGGCTACTCGCGAAACGAAGTCTCGGCACTTGTGCTTGATCCTGACGATCCGCAACGAATGTGGCTGGCGTTTCGAAATTCCGGCCACGTCATGACCAGCCGCGACGGTGGCATGTCCTGGGCGCATGTCGGCGAAGAAACAGGCGAAACAGCACTCAAACGTGGGACGGAACGGTTGGTGCTCGGACGATCGACGGACGGAAAACACACGCTGTTCGCACAGAGTGGTGACAACATCTACAAGTCTTTGAACGACGGTGTTACTTGGAAAGACATCTCGCCTGGAAACGGCTCCGGCGTCATTGATCTGATTGGCGCAACGACCAACGGCGATGCCGAACAGACAACATTGCTTTACGCACTGGGCGGGGCGACCAACACGGGTTCCGAGACAACCGGTGCGATCTTTCGCTCGAAGGATGACGGCGAGACGTGGGAAGATCTTTCACCACAGTTTGTCGCCGGAATCGATCCCGACGGTCGGATTGTTCGCATGCGTCGAATTGAAGCGTGTTTGGCCGATCCAAACACAGCCTACGTCAGTGCCGAAATCCGCGGCGCGAAAGGCGAGTGGCACTACGGGATGTTCAAGTCAATCGATGCGGGCGACTCGTGGAGTTTCCTGTTCCCCAAGTACGAGATGCACGACGTGTTTCGGTTGCAGGGGCACCTTGCTCAGTTCGACCACTTCGAGCCGGGCTGGGTCCCGCTCGAATTCTCGTGGGGGTGGGGTGGAACTGCCCTCGACTTGGCGGTGAGCCCGTCTGATCCTGATCAGCTGCTGTGGACCGACATGGGCCGCAGCTTGGGAACGCAGGACGGAGGAAAAACCTGGAAGGAACTGTACTGCAATCGTGGTAAGCTGCGGCATTACAGCAGCCGAGGACTGGACGTAACGGGCGGCTTTCGCGTGGTGTTCGACCCGCATCACGAGAATCGAATGTGGATCGCGTCTAACGACATCGGCAACTGGCGCAGCGACGATGGTGGCGTGAATTGGCGTTACGCAATGCGGGGAGCCAAACACCGCCTGTGTATGTACGAATTGCGAGTCGATCCGGACATTCCAGATCGACTCTATGGTGCGTCGAGTGGCGTGCATGACATGCCTCGCTGGCGATACATCTCGCAAGCCCCGGCCACGTTCAAAGGCGGGTTTGTCATCTCTGACGACGGCGGGCTCACCTGGACCACACAGGGCGAGGGTCTACCGGAAGCGGCCTGCATGGCGTTGGTACTTGATCCGACCAGCGACCGTGACAACCGAACGTTGTATGTGAGTGTGTATGGTCATGGCATCCACAAATCCACCGACTCCGGCAAGAGCTGGAAGAAGACGGTGGCCGGCATGGAGACGTATATCGATCTCAACGCCAATTTCTTTTCGATGGCTCAGAGTTCAAACGGGACGTTGTATGCCTCGATCA
>JAQBZS010000874.1 GCA_027622115.1 Planctomycetota bacterium
GACGGGCAGGAGTGGAGTGCCCGTCCTACACCCAGAAACGGAAGATCCATCTTTACGTCGAAAATGCGCTTGAAAACAACAACGTGCCATATTCAAGCGCGACGAGAAAACTAAATAAGCCTTTCTTCGCGAGATCAATTCGAGACAAAACTCATGATTCTCGCCGCGTGTCCTTTGCTCCCGGCCACGGACTTGGCAGAAATGCGAATCGTAAGTTTGTGGCTACCGGGCTTGAGGTCGTCCGCAAACATAACGGTTCGCGGGTAATGCAGCCCTCGGCTGAATCGGTGGTACAAGGTGCGCGGCTTAAATTCGCCGCCATCGACGGAGACCTCCAGAATCCCAGCATCCGGTCCGGCCACGATGTACGCGCCGATTGCGGTTCCTGCAAACTCCAGCGTCAATTCACTGCCGGGTTTGTTGGCATGCAGCATCGGGATGCCCACGAAGCGCGATCGAGTCTGACCGGGGATCGACTTCCACTCGGGCAAGCCAATCTTCCACCCGTCACCAAGTCCCACTCTCTGGATTGAGACGAACCGCCCGTTGGCATACGAGCCGGCGTCAACGAATTCCGGCAACTTGTACGCGATCGGTTTCGCGTCGCTCGGCAACGGCTCATTCCACACCGTGCCGAAGAGTTGCGCGATCAAGTCCGCACAGATGCGATTGCCGAGTGGGGCCGGATGCGTGCCGCCGAATTGCTTCCATGTGAGCAACCCCGCTTGGATTCGCTGAGCCACTTCACGGGACAAATAAATCGTGGACACTCCATAGCGTTCCGCCACGGTCTCGTGAGCTTCGACGGTCAGCGGCGTCTTGCCGTCTTCGATGAGCTTGAGCATGCCCGGATTCACGAAGTGCGTCATCACGATGTCGGCGTGTGGATTGTGTTGTCGCAGACGTCGGACGATGCCTTCCATGCCGCGAATGGCGTTTTTGCGCGAATGCCCCGCGTCCTGATCGTCGTTCACGGCATATTCCACGAACAGCAAATCGACCGGTCCTTGCTTGAGCACGTGCTCTTCCAAGCGAAACGCTCCGGTGTTCGAGCATGTCGATGAAATGCCCGCATCGGTGAACGTGAATTTGGTCTTGGGAAATTGTCGCTGCAGGAATTCGCACACCATCGGCCGATAGCCATTCATTTCGGTGATCGATCCGCCCAAAAACGCCACGTGTCCATGATGCTGGTTTGCGAAACGAATGCGGGCGTTTTGATATTCGCCTCGAATAACTACATTGCGAGACGGACCCAATGCCACGGCGGATTCGTTGGGTCCGACCACGGTCGAGGCGCCGTCCAGCCAGCCGATCGAAACGAAAAAGTCGTCCATCCGCCGAGCTGTCGCGAGATACATCCGCATGTCATTCGTCAACCGCCGCGCATCGCCGCCGCGTCCGGTGTTGAAGAATCCGTGCGGCTGATCCAGATACGCAGCCAACTCGCAGCGATTGCCGGCAGCCGTTGCCAGTTCCGAGTAACGAAGCACGGATGGAAACGGAACTGCTTCGTCGTCGGTGCCGTGAAAGATGATCGTCGGAGGCAGGCCCTTGCGAACGTGGTGAATCGGCGAAATCTCGACAGGTTTGCCGCCCGTGCGTGCTTTGATGTCTGCCGCTTTCTCCTCGCCGAGCGGGTTGAACTCGCCCATGGGAGCCAGCATCACCGCCGGGTTGAACAATGCCATCGCATTCGGCACAGAACTGATCGACGCGTCCTCATTTGCGGCTTCGAATCCCTTGATGACTCCCGTGCAGCACGCGGTATGACCACCCGCCGAACCACCCCCCGCCGCGATTCGCGCCGGATCAACGCCGAGTCGTTCGGCATGCGTCCGCACCCAGCGAATGGCCGACTTCGCATCTTCGACGCAGTCTTGCGGCGTGGCGTTCTGGCGTCGCTCCACGCGGTAGTCCGCCGTCATCGCCACCATGCCGCGTGACGCCAGATAACGACACTGGTGATAGAACTGCCCCGGAGTCCCACTTCGCCAGCCCCCGCCGAACAGGAAGACGACGGCGGCTCGCTTGTCGGTTGGTTGATGATCTTCGGGCTCGAAAATGAACATGTCGAGCTTGTCGTCACCAACCGTTTTGTAAGTCTCGACACGCGCCCCCGGCAGCTTCGCAGGATAGGCCCAGTCGCTGCTTGGATAGGATTTCGCAGCCAACTTCGGGTCGTGGCCGTCCGGCTTCTCGTGACCGTGGACGAGTACGCCGTAACGCAGTCGCAGGGATTCGCCGCGTTTCAAGACCGTACCCGCTTTCGCGTTGTTCAACGGCCCAAACGGATTCGCGGCCAGCAGTCCGTAGTCGCGAGCGTGATACCAGCACTGCGTGAAGTTGAGCGGATGCGGAATCACGGTCATGCCGACGGATTTGCCGTCGATCGTGCCGCTGTAGTCCACCCAAGCGGCTTGCTTGCCCCAAATGGCTTTCCCGCCGGAACGGCCTTCGCTGTCAATCATGCGACCACCCATACCGGACGAAATCGCGATCGGCGTGGCCATACGCACCGCCAACCCGCCTTCCTCCTTGCTGCCGAATCGGGCCGACACATCGGCGGCCGTCAGTGTGTGATCGAATTCAATCACTTCGCCGTGTGCGGTTGCGCGAATCACGTAGCGTGCCGTTTCCGTGAGAAACACTTGCTTGCCGTCCGGCGAAAGATACTTGTTGGCGACGGTAAACGTGCCGACGCCGGCTCCCCCTGTGGGCTTGTTGATAAAACGCTCGTGAATGCACGAACCCTTGAGGTGCCAGAAGTCGACGCCGTTCAAATCGCCAAACGTGAAGAAGATGCCGGTGTGATGTGGATGGTCTCGATCGTCGCCGGCTTGCGGCGGATGATTGCGAGTCACCTGGATCCCGTGTTGCTCGCGAACGTCGGTGAAATAGGGCCGCGGGACTTTTGCGTCGTCATAAACGTATTTGGCCAAGACTCGGTCGCCAACTTTGATGGCAATGCGACCTGGTTCCTGCTGAAAGCCGACCACGGGATCGGCGGCACTCGCCTGCGTTGCACATGCGCAACCAGCGAAGAGGACTAGGACGGATTGCGTGCATCGCATTGCCGATGACGACATGGTTGAAGCTCCCTGAAAATGGTGATCCAAAGATGACGCGGAAAAACTTGGCCCAGCCGGTGTCTACGAATTTCGACCCGGCTACGGCGGTGTCGAAGCACAACGTGCCGTGGCCCGAGACCTTACCCAAGATCCGTTGTCCCTCATAATTCGCGACCCGATACCTGCCGCTGAGCAACCGAAGGACAACTTACATGAGTCGAACGAAGACCGCTTCCAGATGCGTCCTCGCAGTCTTCATGATCGGGGCAGGAGCTTCGTTGATCCAGATTTCTACATCAGGATCATGCCGTCGTACCTGCCGCTGCACTCAGAACTGGTCTATCTGAGCGGCGTCTGTGAAATCGTGCTGGGCGTCCTCATCCTGATTCCAGGCTACTCGACGTTGGCAGCGTGGGGCATTGTCACTCTGCTGATCGCCGTCTTCCCGGCAAATCTGTGTCATCTGTGGTCAGTTCCCACGTCGCAACCGTCAATTTGAATCTCCCAGAACTTGGCTGAACTTTCCGTCGTCCAATTCGAAGTAGCGTTTCGATCCAGAGGTTGCTGCTGCGGTCGAATTGTCGGCTAGTATGGTTCCCCTTCCGCCTTGTTTGTCCTTCTCGCGCCCACATCCGCACAAGATCGTTTCGAAAGCAATCTCGATGACCACCATTTGCAGGTATTTCGCTCTAACGCTG
>JAQBZS010000875.1 GCA_027622115.1 Planctomycetota bacterium
TTCGGCATTAATTCCAATTGCCGGGTCAGGAACTTGACATCCAATTCCGCAAGCGAGCCTCGCAGCATCCCAGCCAAAACCCCTGGCTCAGCGTCACCCGAACTTGGGCTTCGCTACTGGAGCGACCAACTTCGCTCTCCGGACTCCCCATCGTGAACGTCCCCGCTGGGCACCAGCAGAACTTCATCTTCAATCCGTTTCCGTCCCACTCCTGACCCGCTTTGCTGCCCGCGAAACCTCCGAGTTCACCCAACACCGTGAACGGCACGCCGCCCGCGGGGATCGGCACCTGACGGCGGCCCGACGGTACGAAGCGTTTGATCTCGGAACTGGCCATCCGCCGATTCACGTGCGCCACCAAATCCGACCACGACACCTGCCGATCGCGAGCCGCCGCGCCTCGCAGGCCATCGAGCACACAACTCGTGAACACGCCGTGCTGGAGTTCGTCGCTCTCGAACGACTCCTGTCCGGCTCGGCAGCTAAACAGCACGGCCGTGTCTTCGGGCAACGCGTAGACCTTGCCCTGAATGCCCTTTGCGCCTCGGCTGGGATCTTTGGGGACATTTCGGCAGGCATCCACCAGCACCAGCTTGCGGCCCACGTTGCGAGCCAACACCTCGTCAATGAGGTAGCTGAGCGAAAACAGCGTGTCCTTGTCGTTCTTCACCGCGTCAAGCGGACAGAAGAACGAATCGTCCTTGGGCTTGCCGTCTGCACCGGTGACTTGCAGTTGCTGCCCGTGCCCGGACAACGCCACCAGCGCCACGTCGTCCTTGGTCAGCGGCCGGACCAACGTGTTGACCTGGTCGTCGATGTTCTGGCGAGTGGCTTTGAGCTTTCCGTCGGCAGAGCCGGTCATCACGACGACGCGAAAGCCAAGTTTCCGCAGTTCGCCGCCCAGGGCGATGGCGTCCTTCTCGGCATAGTTCAAGTTCGGAAAGCCGGGCTTGAGGTACTTGTTGATTCCCACAACCAACGCCACCTTCTGCTCCACGTGGGCGATTCCGGCCAAGCCGAAGCAACCGACCGCGATGATCAGTGCCGTGAAGACGAGTGTCGTGCGTGTCGGTGCGCAGTTCCCACCCTACCGTGGAATCGATCGGCCTCGATCACGGATTCGCCCACGACACGTCGCTTCATTCGCAATCCATGCCGGTCTAAGATCGCGGGCGCAGGCCGGTTTCAGGCCCGACATCCTTTCGCCCCTCGCCCAAGGTCAACATGAAGACACTGCCGTTTGACGAAGCCAAGATTCGAGAGATCGCCGCCGATTATCCCACTCCGTTTCATATCTACGACGAACGCGGAATCCGTGAGAACGCTCGCCGACTGAACGCCGCCTTCGCCTGGTGCGGTGATTTCCAGGAGTTTTACGCCGTCAAGGCGACTCCGAATCCGCATCTGCTGGCGATCATGAAACAGGAAGGTTTTGGGGCCGACTGTTCCAGCATCGCCGAATTGACGCTGTGCGAACGGGTCGGAATCACGGGCGAGGACATCATGTTCACGTCCAACAACACTCCCGATTACGAATACGCCAAGGCGCGGGAACTGGGGGCGATCTTCAACATCGACGACATCACTCACATCGACTACCTGGAACGCACCGTCGGAATCCCCGAGCTGATGTCGTTCCGCTACAACCCTGGGCCGTTGCGGGAAGGCAATGTCATCATCGGCAACCCGGAAGACGCGAAGTACGGCTTCACTCGCGACCAACTGTTCGACGCCTATCGCCAACTCCAACAAAAGGGCGTCAAGCGATTCGGCTTGCACACGATGGTGGCGTCGAACGAACTCAATGCCGACTTCTTCATCGAGACGTCTCGCATGGTGTTCGAGTTGGCGATCGCGTTTGCCGAGAAACTCGATATCCGGCTTGAATTCGTGAACATCGGCGGTGGCATCGGCATCCCGTATCGCCCGGACGACAAGCCGGTCGACTTGGAATACGTGAGCCGGGGCGTGAAACAGTGCTACGACGAATTGATCACGCCGGCGGGACTCGACCCGCTGAAGATCTTCATGGAAAACGGCCGGATGATCACCGGGCCCTATGGTTTTCTCGTGACAACGGCGATTCATCAAAAGCACATTTACAAGGAATACATCGGCGTCGATGCCTGCATGGCGAACCTCATGCGGCCCGGCATGTACGGTGCGTATCACCACGTCACGGTGCTGGGAAAAGAACACGCACCGCACGACCGCAAGTACGACGTGGTCGGGTCTTTGTGTGAGAACAACGACAAGTTCGCCATCGACCGGCCATTGCCATCGATCGAAAACGGCGATCTCTTGGTGATTCACGATGCCGGCGCGCACGGGCATTCGATGGGCTTCAACTACAACGGCAAGTTGCGATCGGCCGAGTTGTTGTTGCGGGAAGACGGCTCCGTGAAGCAGATTCGTCGAGCTGAAACGATGGACGATCTCTTCGCCACGCTGGACTTCGAGTCAATCTGAAGTCCTTGATCGGTCATTCCGCGGACATACAACATGAGCACGGATCACGAAGAAACGATAATTCCGGCCGAGGATTCGGTGGGGTTTGTCGAACGCCAGTCGGTCACGCTGTTCGAGCCGCCGCACGAACTCCACTTCGCCAGCGGGCGGCGTTTCGGCCCGATTAGCGTCGCGTATGAAACGTATGGCGAATTGTCCGAGGCTCGCGACAACGCCATCTTCATCTGCCACGCCTTGACCGGTGACGCGCATGCTGCCGGATGGCATTCACCGGCCAGCCGCAAACCCGGCTGGTGGGAAGAGTTTGTTGGGCCGGGTAAAGGGTTGGATACCAACAAGTACTTCGTGATCTGTGCCAACTGTCTGGGCGGATGTCAGGGGACGACCGGGCCGAGCAGCTTGAATCCGGCGACGGGCAAGCCTTTTGGTCTGGAATTCGAATTCATCACCATCAGCGACATCGTGAAAGTGCAGTCCGCATTGGTGAAGTTTTTGGGGATCGAGCACTTGCTTGGCGTGATCGGTGGGAGCCTCGGGGGCATGCAGGTTCTGGACTGGGCGGCTCAGTTTCCGGATCAAATGGATTCGGTGATGGTCCTGGCGTCCGCAGCCAATCTTTCCGCTCAGGGAATCGCATTCAACGCGGTCGGTCGGCGAGCGATCTATGCCGATCCCAACTTCCACAACGGGCAATACTACGACTCGGAAGAAGGCCCGCGATATGGGCTTTCGTTGGCACGCATGGTGGCGCACATCACGTATCTGTCGGAAGACTCGATCGAAGAGAAGTTTGGTCGCCGGTTGCAGGACAAGGATGCGTTCGAATTCAACATGATGAACGAAACCGAGTTTCAGATTGAGAGCTACTTGCATTACCAAGGCAAACGCTTCGTCCAACGATTCGATGCGAACAGCTATTTGTATCTGACTCGGGCGATGGACTATTTCAATCTGGCCGACAGTTACGGTTCGATTGCCGATGCACTCAAACAAACGTCTGCCCGGTTCTTGGTGACGTCGTACACGACGGACTGGTTGTTTCCGACAATTCAGAGTAACCGAGTCGTTTCCGCGCTGCTTCAAAACGGCAAGCACGTCGTGTTTACCGAACTCGAAAGTCCGTTCGGTCATGATTCATTCTTGCTCGAATTCGAAACGCTGAAAGACTTGGTGAGTCCGTTCTTGGAAAACGTGTTGAACGCGCGGAGAACCGGCGCTCGCATTGATCAAGGCCGGGAGGGCAAGCTGCCTTCGGAAGAGAACGCTAATCGGCACTGA
>JAQBZS010000876.1 GCA_027622115.1 Planctomycetota bacterium
GTGGGCGAATTGCACTCCTCGCAAGAAACACGCGAATTGAGGACTTGGGCGTCAGGCTTACGGCTTTCAGATTTGGCGGTTGACGTTCTTGATGAAGCCAAAGTCCACCGACCGCCAAATCTGAAAGTCGTAAGCCAGACCCCGGAACGTGACAAACTCGAACTAAGGTTCCCACTTTCGGAGCCGCCTCACCAGCAGCTTTCTCTGCCAAGAGCGGCTTGATGATTTCTTGCAACTCGTCCATCGGGTGATAACCCACGACTTTCTGGCGACCTTCCCGTTGCGGTCAATGAACAGACAACATCCAGCCGGATTCAATTCACCGGAACGTCGATGACCTGCGTCCGCTTGGGTTCTCGACCGGCCGGCAGGAGTTTCAGGACTGCCTTCGTCTTGCAGTCGACCACTGCCACTTGGCTCTGGCTGCGGACGCTGACAAAGCCGTAACGGCTGTCCGGACTGAAGCACACCCAATAGATGCGACCAGGCAACTTGACCCTGTGAGTCTGCCGGTATTCGCCACTGGTCATTTCATGGATGTGCAGCGTGTGATGCTCGACATTGCAGGACCAGATTTCTTGCTGGTCGGGACGTACGGCCAATCCGTGGCAGCGACTGTTCTTGCCTTGCTGGTCTTCGTCGATGGTGTGCTTCACCGTGCGAATCACCTTGCGTTGCGCGATGTCCGCGACTTGAAAACCGATGAGGCGGTCGATGTTTTGGAAGAACAGCTTTTCATCGCTGCTGATCGCGGGCGGTCGCGTGATGTTGTCGAACGGGATTTCCCCGATCACTTTGTGGTTGCGTTCCACATCGACAATCGTGACTCGTTGCGGAGCCCCCAGCGGTGAGAGATACATCCGCTTGCCGTCCGGCGACACGACTGTGTTATGCGGTCGACCCGCCGTCTTGATTTTGGTCACGACCTGTTTCTTTTCGCCGTCGACCACCCACCATTGACCGTCGTCGCACGGGACGTAAATCCATTTGCCGTCCGGCGTGCATTCATTTTCGTTGGGACGAGGGCCGACATCGACACGCGCGGTAATGGTGCCGGTCAAGCTGTCGATCCACACCAGTTCGCCGTTCTTCGCCTTGAAGTTTTCGATCGCCACATGCACTGTCCGACCATCGGCCGTGGCCGAGATGCCGTGTGGATTCCAGCCGACTTTGATTTGCCGCACGACTTTCCACGTGCCGACTTCGTAAATGTGAACGTCGTCTCCATACGCATTCGTGATCCACAATTGCCGCTGCCGCTTGTCGCCCGCTTGAGAGTAAGCCGTCAACAACAAGGTCCAGCATACGATCGAAGGTAAGACGAAGCGAAGTTGATAAAGCATGAGAATGTCTCCGAAGTGCGTTGAAGTTCAATCTCGAATTGACTTGGTCGGTTCGGTTGAATCGAATCAGTTTGTTCGACATACCGGGACGAGGTGGCTGAAATCAATCGGAGCAGTCCGAAAATATGCTCGATCGAAGACACAATCCCCACGCAAAGGACCGACGACCGCGTCCGCAAGCGACCAGTCTTCGATGACTCGATCGAACGGCTTGGCTGTCGGGTGGTTCTGATTCAAATCACGGAACAAGTTCCGCACTACGGTCCAAATCGAGCGTCGTCGCGCAGTCGATTGGCGTTGTCGATCAGATCGTTCGTCCGCACGGCTTCTCGCTTTTGCAGGCGGTAATAGAAGCCGTTGCGATCGGTGACTCGGAACGGCAGCAGATTGTCCGAGATGAAATCGAGCGGCGGCACCTGATACCACGGTGTTCTCACCTTTTGCAGGACGGTCAAGGTCTCGTAGTTGTCTTTCACCAGCGTGATTTCGCGTGGACCGTAATACGTGATGTCCGTCGAAACCGGCGTGTATCCCAACTCCTCGCCATCCATGTACGCCAACGCTCCCGGCGGGTCGGACTGGATCGTGATCCGGCGACTGACACAGCCGATCGAAGACGCGCAAAGCAGCGCAAACGTGAGCGTAAAAAGAATTCGTACAGGCATTTCCAGTCGTCCGAGAATCGGCCTCATCGGCACAAGCGGCGGGATAATAGGGACGGTCCGGCAAGCATGCCTAGGTCAGTTCGACCGCCCTTTACTCGCCGGTTTTCCGAGAATTAGACTCAGCGTGCGCGGCGACCGGCATGTCCACACCGCCTCGCGGGCCAACATCCGTACAAAGACGATCGAGTTGCCGATGCAATGGGATCAGCCAATTCAACACGCGTCCCTCAGCGACATCGGAATGCGCCGACAGAACAATCAGGACTCCTGCATCGTTCAAATGAGTTCGGACGAAGCGATTTGGAAAAAACGCGGCCATCTGTTCGTGGTGGCGGACGGCATGGGCGGACACGCGGTCGGTGAGCTGGCGAGCAAAATCGCCACCGACACGCTGCCGCACACCTTTTTCAAGAACGACACCGATCCGATCGCGGTCGCTCTCAAGGACGCCGTCGAAAAGTCGAACGCCGCCATTTACGAACGCGGCTCGCAAAACCGGGACTTTGAGCGCATGGGGACGACGTGCTCGTCATTGGTGCTGTCTCCCGAAGGTGCGTTTTGCGGACATGTCGGAGACAGCCGCGTGTATCGCGTGCGAGCCGGCAAGATCGAACAATTGACGTTCGACCATAGCCTGCAATGGGAACTGATCCGCCGCGGCCGCATGAAGCCGGAAGAGGTGTTTCAGAATCACCCGCGCAACGTGATCACTCGATCGCTCGGCCCCGAGGCGGAAGTCAACGTCGATATCGAAGGTCCGTTCGAAGTGCTGCCGGGCGATGTTTACGTGCTGTGTTCGGACGGTTTGACCGGACACTTGCAGAATCACGAGATCGGGGCGATCGCCAGGGAGCTGTCCGCAAAGGATGCGTGTCGCTTGCTGGGGAATCTCGCGAATCTGCGTGGCGGGTCGGACAACACCACGGTCGTGATCGCGAAGGTCGGAGCCCAACGCGGGTTCGAGATGCCGGTCGAGCCGCAAGAGCCCGAAGAAGGCGGGATCTCATGGCGAACATTGGCTGCGATGTGGGTCATTGCATCCGCGGCCGTGGGTGGGTCGTCCATGTGGCTGCTCGGCCAACGCAACGAGGGCATGACGTTGATCGGACTGGCGCTCACCGCGCTGCTGGGTTTGGGAATCCTGTGGCTGAAGAAACGCCGAGAGAATCAGTTGCTGCTCGAAGAAGGCCCGACGGTTCAAACAAAAGTTTGGAAGCCCTACCAAACCGCCTCAGCCAAATTCACTCGCAAATTCCTGGACCAGTTGGTGTCGCTCGAATCGGAACTTCACCGAATGGCGATGGAAGAGGGGTGGGGCATTGACTACGAAAAGCTGGCGAAGACGGAAGAGAACGCCAAACAGTCGATGGCGGACAAACAATATACGCAGGCATTGTTGCTCTACAGCAAAATGATCGACTTGTTCATGACGGAGATCGTCCAGCGCAAGCAGCGAGCGAAAGAAGGGAAGGCTTAAAGTGCATTCCACTTGAAACCGGAGTTCTGTTTTGTTGCGAGCATTTTGTAGGCCGGAACAAGTTTTGCGCAGTTCCGGCAAGTGTTGAGACCAAATGCTGGGCCTTGATCACCAATTGGCCCAGCCTGCCAATCACATACGTCCCATTTCTCCCATAAGTCGCATCACTCATCGCACTTATGAGACGGATGGGACGAATGTTGATCGAAAGGTGGGCGAAACCGTGATCAAGGCCCAAATGCCGGAACTGCGCGAAGCTTG
>JAQBZS010000877.1 GCA_027622115.1 Planctomycetota bacterium
CCGTGTCATCGCGAAGGGAGCGTTGGAAAAGCACACTGCGATTGAGCGCCACCTCCGCAGAGATCGTGAGAGTTTCGCCCGGAGCTAGCGTGAGGTCGCTCCAGCTTTGCTCGACACGGTCGTCGGAGTCACCGAATGACGTATTGTCGGAATGGATCAGGTTGATTCCAAAGCCGTTCGCAGTGGCGGTGCCGTTGTTGCGAATGGTGAAGACAACGCTTGTGACGCCCGTCTGCACATGATCCGTGATCGCATCAAAGTTGACGGCGACCAAGTCGGCAAATTCGTCGTCTTCCACAACCACGTCGTAAGATCCCGAGTCATAACCGGCTGCGGACGCGCGGAACGTCACGGTCTGTGGTCCGTCTTCGATGCTGTCGTCGACGGCGCTGATCCAGAACGAGTACGACGCCTGTCCCGCCGGAATCGTCAACGTCGAACGCACGGTCGCTTCCGATGTGTCGCTGCTGCTGAGATTGACGACCAATGGTTGCGAAAGGTCGTCAACGTTGCTTCGCGTGACTGTGCCGATTGCGGCCCCCGCACCGTCGCCTTCCGAGATGGAGTCGCGGTCGAATGTCAGCGTCAAGTATTCGTGGTCGAGCACATCAACTTGAACGCTGCCCGGAGACAACTCGCTGCTTGTCGCCGTGAATGTGACCGTTTGCGAGCCATCGAGCAGGCGATCGTCCACCGCATGGACCCGCACGGTCACGGATGACACTCCCGCTGGAATGACCACGGGCGACTCCACGATGGCTTCGGTAGTGTCGCTGCTCGTGACGGTCACGACGATCGCCTGGCCAATCAATGCCGAGCCTCGAGAGATCGTCAGCATGGCCGCGTTTTGCCCGGCATTTTCGGGGAAAGAGTCAACATTGATGCCGACATCGAGGTTGCCTGCGATCTCGAGACTCCCGCCGGAATATCGGGTCAAGCCGCGAACGTCGCTGTCCATTCCGAACAGCTGATTCTCGGAGAACACGCTGTCGCCCGCATCGAGCGTCACTTGAAACGTGCCGGAATCCGTGGGCGTAACAATTAGATACGCCACAAGCTGCGGGGCGCGGTTTGAAGGTTGCGTCAGCTCGAGGCCGCCGATCTCGTCGACGAGCCCTTGAGCGTCATCCACGGACCCCGTCCGGAAGTCGTCGAACACATGCACGATTTCTTGCACATCGGCAACGCCGGTCGAGTAAATCACGTCGGCGAATGAAGCCAGCACGCCTGCTGCACCTGACGTTCGCAAATCCGTGGCATACAAGTTGACGCGAAATTGCTGTCCGAGAGTGACGGAATCCAGTTCGTTTTGACCGCTCATGTCGGTGAAGGTGATGCCAACTTCCATCACGGTGTCGTCGACCGAAGTTTGCCGATTGCCGAAGTCGATGCCGGTGACGGTTTCGCCGGCCACGACCGTGACATGATGGACTCCGTTACTGCTGGAAGTGATGTACTCGATCGCATTGTTGAGCAGTTGCCGATTGCTGCCGAATGCCAACGGCCGTTGGGAACCTCCGTCAGAATCGTCCCACATGGAAGTGTCACTGAACGCCACGACGTTTCCGCCGCCTTGGTAACTTTCCACCACTGCGACCACATCGTCGGCACCGCCCTGAATTGTCAGGTCCTGACTCGGGCTGCTCGCAATCACGCGCCGCTGATAGTCGACTCCAACCGAGTTCAATCCGTCAGTCAGCTCATGGCTCACGAATTGCGTGACGGTGTGACCGTCGCCCTCGCTTGCTGTTGCGAAAAACGAAATGCCGAACGGAGCCGCGAGCTGATCGAGATTGTCAACCAGGTTTCCTCCGCCACCGTCTCCATGCACCATCAATCCGCCGCCGCCGATCACGAAGTTTTCGATCGCAGCCATCTCGGTCGTCGTATACGCGCTCGCGTTTTGCGAGTACGACTGATTGAGAATCAACGCGTCCACTGCCGCCAAGTCGGCTGCGTTGAACGAATTCAGCAGCACGAGCGTATGACCTGCGTTCACGATTTCAGCTCGAAACTCGTCAAAGCTGCCTCCGCTGCCCAAGTAATCGAGCGAGCTAAACCCGTGCCGATTGTCGATCCCGATCACAGCCGGACCGCCCGTTGAAGGAAATGTTTGTTCCCAGCCCGGTTGCAGCACCTCGCCGATGACGTAATCTCCCGGATCGAGCCCAGCGAGGGTGTACTGCCCGGTTTCATCCACATTGGGGGTGCTGGGATCATCGGTACGCGTGACCGTCGAGAATTCGCCATCATCCAACACGCCGTTGCTGTTTGCATCGACGTAAATCGTCCAGCCCGCCAAGCCAGGTTCATTGGCGTCCTGCTGCCCGTCTCCATCAATGTCATGAAACTTCAGGCCGGTGATGTTTCCGGTGGATGCTGTTGATCGGGGACGCACCAGCACGGCTTCACCCGTCGCCACGAGCGGGTTATCCCCGTCGTTGAAGGACACTTCGAGGAACTCCCCGTTCCCAACTTCTTTGACGCCAACGGTCGCGGACCCGGCACCCCACGTACTCAAATCGACAAAGTTGAACAGCATTCGGCCAGGAGTGTCGCCGGTGTTGAGTTCCAAGAAGGCCTGAAATGTCGCCGTGATGCTGGAATCGCCATAGGGCGTGACATCGTTCCATTCCAGGACCAAGAAGTCATCGGTGCCGTCGCCATCGATATCCCAGTACTTCCCAAGCACCTGATCAGCCGTTGTGCGCTGCGTGGTCCAGTCGTCCCAAAGCGGCGCGATCGCAGCCTGAGGCGGCCCTTGCGAGAGACTTTGATTGCTATATGCGTCATTGCCGGTACCAAACGTAATGAGTCCGTTAGTGCTGACATACAATTCAGAGTGATTCTCTTCATAGAAGTTAAATCGCTGTTCTCCTAAATCAACAGTAGCGACTCCGTCGTCGGAGCCGTCAATCACAGTAAAGACGCCATTTCCGCCAGGCTGCAAATCGAGATTCACGATCGGCGTATCAACAACTTCATACAGAGGTGGCGGCGCGATTGAGAATGACGCGGTCACCCGGTCCTCGACGGCTTCGCCAGGCGTCCCGTCGCGGTCTTGATCGAGCG
This sequence comes from Planctomycetota bacterium, assembly GCA_027622115.1. Classification (GTDB taxonomy): domain Bacteria; phylum Planctomycetota; class Planctomycetia; order Planctomycetales; family Planctomycetaceae; genus JAQBZS01. The sequence goes on from JAQBZS010000877.1 coordinate 3,073, forward strand.
GTGTGTTGTCGGTGCTGCGAATGTCCGAGCCGATCACCAACGTGTACTCACCTGGTGCCGTCTGTGCGTCAAAAGAAATCTCCAGCGTGCGATTGTTGCTCCATGAACTTCCTGCAATCGAGCCGACCAAGTTGCCATTCGGTCCACTGAACGAGACCAAATCGGAGCCGATTCCAAACGTTGACGGATTCATGTCTTGCGTGAAATGCAACGTCAACGTTCCGACAGGGCCGTCCACTTCACCCATGGGGCTAGTCGAACTCACGTGAGGAGCTGCTCCGTCATCGAGCAATTGGGCGGCACTAAAGACATTGAGCCGACCACCCGTTGCAACACGTCCGTTCAACACACTCAGTTGATCCACGCCGCCATAGAGGGCGTCGCGAATCTCCTGGAATGAAGCGTCTGGATAGGTACTCCATAGCAACGCGGCCGCTCCGACCACATGAGGCGTCGCCATTGAGGTTCCGCTGTAGTGGGCATAGCCATTTCCGGGCGTTGTGCTGAGGACGCTGACACCCGGAGCCGCGAGGTCGACCGTTGTCGCTCCGTAACTGGAAAACGAAGCCAAGTTGTCCCTGTGATCCGTCGCGGCAACTGAAATGACGTTTTCGACATCGTAGTTGGAAGGGTAGTGCGGGCTTGCGTCGTTGTTGCTGGATGAGTTGCCGGCC
>JAQBZS010000878.1 GCA_027622115.1 Planctomycetota bacterium
CGTGGCTTCCACCGGCACGGGGCCGGTGGAGAGCACATAGAAATACGGTAGCGTCAGCAGAATTGATGTCGTCCTCGTGCCGAGTTTAACGACGTCCCCACCACGCCGCCCGCTGCCGGGCCACGTCACTCTTCCTTCGCACCGACCGTTCCGAGTCGGTGATCGCGAGATGTTCAGCAATGGCACGTCGAAAAGCGAAGCGTCCGCCGATCACGGACGCAGCCGAGTCCCAAGCATCCGAATCGCCGCAAGCCGTGCGATTGCAGCGGTATCTGGCTTCTGCCGGCTTTGGTTCACGACGCAGTTGCGAGGAATTCATTCTCGCCGGACGGGTTACCGTCGATGGGAAAGAAGAACGAACGCTCGGAGCTTCGATCGATCCGCGAACACAAAAGGTGTGTCTCGACGGGGAATTTGTGCGGATTCAGCGAAAGCGGTACTACATTCTCAACAAGCCCAAAGGCTACCTCTGCACGAATCTCGACCCGGCCGGTCGCAAGCGGGCGATCGACCTGATTGCGGAAAACGATCGGCTGTTTACGGTCGGCCGCTTGGACGAAAACAGCCAGGGCTTGCTGTTCGTCACAAATGACGGCGAGATGGGGAACCGCTTGGCGCATCCGCGATATGAAGTTTCGCGGACCTATCGGGTTCACGTGGTTGGAATTCCAACGCTGGCGACGCTGGACGAACTGAGGAAGGGCATCCACTTTCCCGAAGGTCGATTTCAAGTCCACGGCATCAAACAGGTCAAGGTCCAGGGCAAGAGTTCCGTCCTGGAAATGCATCTGAAACAAGGTCGCAATCGAGAAATCCGCCGCATGTTGGCGCGAGTTGGCCATAAGGTCATGAGCCTGGAACGCGTGTCGTTCGGACCGCTGCGACTGCGTGGCGTCGGTGTTGGAAAGTATCGATCGCTGAAGCCGCAAGAGATTCAGGCGCTGCGTGATTTGCTGAGCAGGGCGTCGAACGATCCAGACGACGATGCACCCACTCACGAACGCGGTCGACGTCCGCCGAGCCGCAAACGAGTCGGCGGCAGGCGTGACGCGGCATCCGGCGACCACCGCCACAAGATGACTCGCGGCACGCAGTCGCACGCGAAACCCGCGCACAAGACAGCCGCGTTTAAGCAACCCGCTCATAAGAAAGCTGCGGATCGTGCGGTCGATCGCAAGGACGTTCGGGGCAAGTCGCTGGCGAGCGAACCCGCCAGGACGCCTACCACGGAAGAATTGCTGTTCGGCAACCGCAAGAAATCGGCCCACGGAAATCAGCCTCGCGGAAAGGCGAGCGGCGGTGATTCTCGCGGCAAGTTTGCACCTTCCGATGAACGAGATCGGACTGCGCGAGACGATGGCGAATCCGGTGGGCAACGCAAGCGGGTTCGCGGCAAGAAGGCGTTCGGTGGCCACCGCAACAAGACGGAACGCGACGATGCGGCTTCCGGCGAGTACTCGAAGCCTGTGCGTGGTAAGTCGTCATCGATCAAGAAAAGGACGGGTGGGAAGCCGGCGGTCCAAAAGGCCGGCAAGTCACACGCCGCCAAGAAGGGGGCCAATCGAACCGCCCTGGACAAGAAGGTCGGCAGCCGCCAGTTCGTCAAGAAGGTTGGACCAACCGGCAAAAAGAACTCGACCAAAAAGAAGGCGAACAAGAAGGGAGGATCTCGTGGCCGAAGACGTTGATGCCTCAGCGAACGATCGTGATCAAAATCTTCTGTCGCCGGACGAAGTCAAAGCGGCTCGCAAAACGATTCGGTTGTTGCTCGACGGCTTGGGAACCGCGATCCTGGGGCAGCAGTCCTTGCTGGAACAAGTGACAATTTGCCTGTTGTCTCGCGGCCACCTGCTGCTCGAAGGACTGCCGGGGCTGGGGAAGACGGAACTCGTGAAGGCACTGTCTTCGCTGCTCGGCTTGGAGTTTCGTCGCGTACAATTCACGCCGGACTTGTTGCCCAGCGACATCGTGGGCTCGCCGATCTTGCAAGAGATGGACCAGGGACGACGCTTGGTCTTCCACAAGGGGCCGATCTTCGCCAACCTCGTTTTGGCCGACGAAATCAATCGCGCAACTCCCAAAACACAGTCTGCGCTGTTGGAAGCCATGCAGGAACGGCGTGTCACCGTGTTGGGCGAATCTCACGTGCTGCCGAATCCGTTTTTCGTGCTCGCCACGCAGAACCCGATCGAACTGGAAGGTACGTACCCGTTGCCCGAAGCACAGTTGGATCGTTTCACGTTCAAGTTGATCGTCACGGGCGTGTCGACCGCGACTCTGGAACAGATCCTCAACACGCGAAAGCATGGGGAACCACCGTTACTGGAATCCGTGGTGTCCGCGGACGCACTTGGCAAGCTTTTCGAATTGGTCGATCGCGTGCATCTTCCGGGAGCGGTTGCGAACTTCATCGCGCGGCTGGTCACGGCGACCCATCCCGACGCCGAGTCCGTAGACGAGCACGTTCAGAAGTTCGTGCGATACGGCTGCTCGCCGCGAGCGGCCATTGCACTCGGATCGACTTCGCGCGCCGCAGCACTGTTGGCCGGCAAACCGAATGTCGGCTTCGAAGAAGTGCGTCGTGTCGCGCCGAGCGTGATGGCGCATCGATTGATTCTGGATTATTCCGCTCGGCTGGACGGCTGGACGGCGGAGCGAATGGCGCGGCGGATTGTGGACTCGGTCCCAGACGTCGATCGCGACGTCCCGGCTGATCTCCGCGAGCGGCAAGCCGCAGTAGATTCGTAGCTGCCGTCGCCAGTCGGTGGATTCCACGCTCTGGCGAGCGTGGCTACGCAAGACGGTGGATTCCGGCGACAGTGGCTACGTTTGGTTGTTTTCGGCAAGTCGGCAAGTCAGTCGTAGCGGAGTTTCGTGCGGAGTGCGGTGGGATCGAACAGTTTCGGTGACGATGACGACGGGCCATCCGGCGTGTCCGTTCCGGTGATCACGGCGGTCGGCTCCCACTCGATATGCTCGTCGCTGCCGCTTTCATCGAGTTCCACGAACGGCAGCCCTTTCTCTTCCAACAAATCGGCGATGTCGTTCAGCGGGTTCTTGACGTAGGACTCGGGAAAGATCTCGCTCAGCCGTTCCCGGTATCGCCGAACCAATTCAATGTTCTCTCGCGGAACAAGCTTGAGGTGTTTTGCTCGATCGACCCGTGTGAGCCAGACGGCTCGCTGCAACATCTGATATTGGCCTTCGGGGCTGAGCGATGAAAACGGTCGGTCGTCTCGGCGAAGCTGAGCCAAGATCGGCTCGCCCTTTTCGATGGTTTGGTCGAAGTTGTGCTTGTCGTCCAACATGCTGCGGCTGAGTGCCGTCCCGATCACGGTGGCCAACCCGACAAACTGCTTCGGCGTCATCCGTTCGCGATTCAAAGCCCGCTCCAGTCGCCGGCTGAGCTTGAGTTGCTTGACGACCGCATCCTCGGACCAGCGATTGGACATGTTGAGCAGCTCGTCATCGACCAATTCGCCCACCGGCAGCGTGCGGTTTGGATTCCACTCGGGCGGTTCCACGAAGGCTTCCGGCATTTCCGGGAGTTTGTTGTCCGGCAGCGAATCAATGATCCGCACGAAGGATTGCACCTCTGCGTCGCTGAGGTTTTCGTCAATGCGTTTGACTTCCGTGAAGTCAATCGTTGCCTCGCCACAACCGCCCATGCCAACGATCAAAACGATCAGTGTCGCCAGCCGAAGTCGTGCGTCGCCCGGAACGGGTGGGTTCAGTTCTGTCATTT
>JAQBZS010000879.1 GCA_027622115.1 Planctomycetota bacterium
GGTCCGATCCGGAACGGCACCCGCACCGAACTACGGCGAAGCCCAGAGTGCAGAGTCCCGCAAGGACTTCATTCACAAAATGAAGATCGCGTTGAAGGAGCTGCGAGAAACTTTGATTTGGCTCAAGATCATTGAACGCAAGCCGCTCTGTGATCCCAACAAGATGACGGAAATAACCAAGGAGTGCGACGAATTGATTGCGATCTTCGTCAAGAGCGTAAAGACCGCAGAAGGCAACCGTGGGAATGGAGAATCAAGGACGAATCAATGAATGACGATTGTCGAGTGATGATTGGTGATTGTTGAGGTTCTGTACTGCTTGCTTCATTCCTTTCCTTCGAAAATCACCAATCACCAATCGTCAATCGCCATTCAATCCTCCCACAGAATTAAGGAATGACGATTGACGATTGGTGATTGGTGAGGTTCCGTACTGCTCCGTTTCTTTCCTTCGAAAATCACCAATCGTCAATCGCCATTCAATCCCCCGCAGAATTAAGGAATGACGATTGTCGAGTGATGAGTGATGATTGGTGAAATTCTGTATTGCTTCCTTTCCTTCGAAAATCACAAATCACCAATCGTCAATCGCCATTCAATCCCCCGCAGAATTAAGGAATGACGATTGTCGAGTGATGATTGGTGATTGTTGAGGTTCTGTACTGCTTGCTTCATTCCTTTCCTTCGAAAATCACCAATCACCAATCGTCAATCGCCATTCAATCTTCCCACAGGAATCTCTCATGGCCCACAAACCAATCACACGTCGAACCATCCTTCGCGGGCTGGGAGCAGGCATCGCGTTCCGTGCCTGGAAATCATGACTGGCCGCACAGTCGCGGCTGCGGAAAGCCGACGCGATCCGGGACGACTCGCCTGCTTTTACATTCCCGGGGCGATTAACCACTACAACTGGTTTCCCGAAGACACCGGCTTCGACTACACGATTTCGCCTTCGCACAAACCGCTGGAGCGTCACCGCGATCGTTTCTCCGTGTTCAGCAGCCTGTCACACATTGAAGGTCGAATCAGCGGCCACAAGCACCCGTACAACTTCCTGACCGGTCATAACATCGCGATCACACCCGGCGTGCTCTCGAATACCGTCTCCATGGATCAGGTGGCAGCGAAGTACATTGGCCCGACCTATCTGCCGTCGCTCGCGCTGTCGTGGACTTCCGGAGTCGGTGCGGTAATCACTTGGCGATCGCAATCGCCGGATGGCTTGCGACGTGTTCTCCACTGGCGGGCCATTGGGCACTCGCTGCGAGCGTGCTAACGTTTCGGGCATAAGAGAACCCCATCACACTCTCCGTCACCGCATGCGTGTGGTCCGCGAGGCGTACTGCTGGACGTGCCACAGCAACATGGATCCGCTCGGATTGCCAACGGCGGCAGCATGCGAGCATTGCTGACGTCGCTGTTGACCTCGGATGCATTTCTGTTTCGAACACAAACAACCGATACTGATACCAATTGAATTGGTCCCTTTCGGTTTCCAAGCGGATTTGGAATCAAAAATCAAAAATCTGAAATCAAGAATCTGAAATCAAGAATCTGAAATCTGAAATCTGAAATCTGAAATCACAACCTCTTCGGATGATGAAAGGGCTCGCCATGCAACGTTTTGACCGTCGCACGCTGCTCAAAGGCGTTTCCGCTGGAACGTCCGGTCTTGTGCTCGCGCCGCTGCTTCGCACGCTGGAAGCTCAAGCCGCTGGCACTTACACGCCGCCCAAACGAGTCATCTTTCTGCTGTTCGACAACGGCTTCCACGAACGCGGCGCTCAACCCGTTGACCTGCCGCTCGAAACGATCACCAAGACAAAACAGACACTGCTGGCCGGGCTGAAGCTGCCGTTTGACATTGAACCGTTCGCGCCGTTTCAGGATCGCATGACGATCGTGCAAGGACTTCGCGGCCATCACATCAGCATCGATCACGGCGGCGGTTTCCGAGCACTCTCCGGTTTGCCAAGTGCCGATAAGCATCGTTCCGTCGTCGGCGAATCCATTGACGCCGCGATCGCCCGAGCGATGCCCGGTGTGTTCCCGTTACTCGCACTGGGAATCTCGGCCAGCACTCGAGGCGAAGTCGGCATGCCGACGGCACTGGCGTCGTCGGCGTGGGGAGCGTCTCGGCCGATCGCATCGTTGCTGCGTCCCGAATTGGTCTACGAATCGTTGTTTGGCAGCGTCGGAGCTAAGGCCAACGACTTCGAAGCACGACGCAACATGCTGGACTTCATCGCCGGCGACGTGAAACGACTGCGGTCACAGATCGCCGGCCCGGAGAAGGAATCGCTCGACTACCACGTCGAGGCGTTGGAATCACTCTTCCAACGCGAACAGAAACTCTCCGAGATGTACGACAAAGGCACGCTCGGAAAACACGCTCCAAAGTTACCGGACGACCCGGTTCTGAAGATGACCGAGATCTCCGCACTGCAATGCGAGATGGCCGGCGCGGCTTTGGTGGCTGGTCTGACCAACGTGGTCACGATCTCGTCCGGGCTATGCCGCTTGGGCACGGCCTACACCGGCATCTCCAACCACGGCACGCATGCTCTGGGTCACAACGAGATCGATCCCAATCTGAAAAAGTCCGGTCGCGAAGTGTTGGGCATGTACCGCCGCCACCTCGCGGGCGAGGCCGCAAAACTGTTGACCAAACTTCAAGCCACGCGCGAAGGCCAGGGCACGATGCTCGACAACACGCTCTTGGTTTTCATGAGCGACGGAGCCAATCGCCAACACACGCACGGCGAGAACTGGCCGGTCGTTCTGATCGGAGACCTCGGCGGAAAACTCAAGGCGGGACAAGCAATCTCGTACCCGCTGCGAGTGAGCACCGGCGGCAATTACTCCGACACAAGCTACGGCGGCCCCGCGTTCGGCGAGATGTCCAACCCGTTGATCAACGCCTTGTACTGCACCTTGCTTCACGCCATCGGCACGCCGCGAGACACCTTCAACCAAGCTCCCGGCCTGAAAGAGAAGGCGGAGCAATTCGGCCCGCTGCAGGAACTGCTCGCTTGAATTTCGTCGGGATTGAGCATCAACTGATTTGGCGGGGTTCATCTCGCCGAGTTTCGCCGCAGCGTCACCGGGAATCTGTTTCCCGTCGGCGTTTTGGATCTCGACAGGCACGAAACTGTGTGATGTGCGAACCACGATGCCCCGTACTACGATCACGGTCTGGGGACGTGGTTCCGCAAGTGGGGCGATCGGCTCGGCGAGAACACTCAGACCTCGCCGCCGCCCGTCCCGATCAAGTTCAGAAGTTAGTGGCAGAGACTCGCAACTGGAAAACGAAACTCAGTCACGAATAATGAAGGCCATGCAAAAGCGGATCATCGCCATCGTCGTTCTGTCATCTGCCGTCGCACTTGCGGCGGAACCGGTGCGAGTCGGCTCACAGCATGAGCTGTTTATTGACGATCATGTCGTCTCCCGGATGGTCGGACTCAAGCGGACGCTGCATCAGCCGGAAGACATCGAGGCGAACCCGGTCATCACTTCCGAGCATCCGTGGGAACATCGCCGGATTCCTTACGGATCAGTGCTGTGGTTTCCAGAGGAAGGCAAATTGAAGTGCTGGTACCTGGCGATGAACATCTACGATTCCCGCCCAGGATTTCGCGGCTACCGCAAAGAGCATCACGTTCCGATCCACGAGGCCGCGTTCATCTGCTACGCCGAATCAAAAGATGGAGTGACGTGGACGAAGCCGGAGCTGGG
>JAQBZS010000880.1 GCA_027622115.1 Planctomycetota bacterium
CACGGTGACGGTGGACGACGGCACGACGACGACTCAGACGACGTTTGACGTCACGGTCACTGCCGTCAGTGACGCACCGATCGGCGTCGTCGCGTCCAACTTCACGGCCATCAACGAGGACGATTTCACCAGTGCCGGCAAGCTGGTTTCTGCCTTTACAACCACGACCAGTGATCCCGATAGCGGAGCCGTCAAAGGAATTGCCGTGACGGCTGCCGACAATTCCAACGGCATGTGGGAATACACGCTCAACGGAACCAACTGGTTCGCCATCGGCAACGTTTCGGATACGTCGGCCCGATTGCTGCCGTCCGATGCAACCACTCGTGTCCGATTCGTGCCCGATCCCGATTACAACGGAGTCGCATTCCCGTTCTCGGTCGTTGCTTGGGACCAGACCACGGGTGTTGCCGGTGGATTGGCTGACGCGAGCGTGCGTGGTGGAACTACGGCGTTCAGCACGAGCAGTGCCACCGTTGGGCATGCCGTGAATCCAATCAACGACGCGGCCACAATCGCCGGCCTTGTCGGCGACGCGCTGGCCTATGGCCAGGGATCGGGTCCGTTGGTCGTTGAGCAAGGTGCCGACGCGCTGGTCGCCGATATCGACTCGACCGATTTCGACCTCGGAAACCTCACAGTCTCGATCACGGCGGGCAATGATCCGGCCGAGGATGTGCTGTCGATCCGTAACCAGGGAATGGGCGCGGGGCAGATTGGATTCGCGGCCGGCAACGTCTTTTACAGCGGCATTCAGATCGGCACGCCTGCTGGCGGCAGTGGCGGGGGCGACTTGGTGGTCACGCTGGACCCGAATGCGACGCCCACGGCGCTCACCGCGTTAGTTCGCAACATCACCTATGAAAACACGGATACGAACAGTCCGACGGTGGGGGCTCGTACGCTACGGTTCACCGTCAATGACGGGGACGGCGCGACTAGCAGCACACACGACGCCACCGTGACGGTCAACGCGGTGAACGACGCCCCGAACAACTCGATGGCGATGGAGACGTTGATCAGGATATCATTGGCGCCGCATCTAATTCAGGCGAATTCCTTTGGTTCGAGAACGACGGTGCACCGACTCCCACGTTTGACGAACACACGCTGTCCGACGGCAACGCGGGGCCACTGGCAATCGCAGTCGATGACTTGGATAACGATGGCACGCTCGATGTTGTCACTGCTGTCTTTAACGATGACGCAATCAACGTTTACGAAAATGACAGCGGACACCTGGCGGCTGTCACAACTAACGAAGACACACAGCTCGTCCTCTCGACGGGTGCCGGTAACGCGATCCAGATAAGCGATGTCGATGCACAGAGTGGCCTCCTGGAGATCTCGCTCACCGCGACACACGGCTTGCTGACGCTCAACGGTATCGGCGGCGTTGCGTTCTCCGTGGGTAGCGGAACCGATGATGCCACGATGACGTTCACTGGTACGCTGAGCGACGTCAACGCGGCACTTGACGGTTTGAAGTTCGATCCGACGCCAGACTACAACGGACCGGCGAATATTCAGATCACGACGGACGATCAAGGCAATACCGGTGGCGGCGCGTTAACGGACACAGACAACGTTCGCATCACTGTATTGCCAGTGAATGACGAAGAATCGCTGGACACGAACGATCCGCTGGTGGTCAACGAAGGGGCCACGGGGACGATTACCCAGATCCTTCTGAAAACCATCGACATCGACAACACGCCGTTGCAATTGACCTACACGGTAACACGTAAACCGACGTACGGTACGTTGCTGCTCTCCGGTTTTGCGACAGCCACATTTACGCAATCTGACATAAATGCAGGTCTGGTCACTTACCAGCACAACGGTAGTGAAAACTTCAGCGACAGCTTTGATTTCGATGTCGATGACGGCGTAGGAAGCGTTACCAGCGCCACCTTTAACATCAATGTTACACCAGTCAACGATAACACGCCCGTGGCGGATACCGAGAGCTTTACCGTCCTGGAAGGCGGAACGGCGACCGAGGCAGATCTGGATACGGGAACGAGCCTGCTGGACGGCGACACGGACATCGATCTGCCGAACGACACATTGACGGTGAATACCACGCCCGTTGCCGGCCCCAGCTTTGGCCTGCTGACACTCAATGCCAACGGAACCTTCAGCTACGCGCACGACGGCAGTGAGAACTTTATCGACAGCTTCACTTACGAAGTCAGTGATGCGGTCGGTAATACCGACACAGCAACGGTCACGATCACGATCACTCCGGTGAATGATGCTCCTGCAATCACGTCAAGCGGCACGGTAAGCGTTGCGGAGAATTCGACGGCAGTGGTCACGGTCACGTCCTCAGACCCGGATGGTGGCTTCCCAACGTACACGATATCGGGTGGCGCCGATGCGAGCTTGTTCTTTGTTGATCTGAGCACAGGCGACCTGACATTTTAAGCGGCAAAGGACTTTGAGAATCCGACCGATGCCGATCTGAACAATGTCTACGAAGTGGAGGTCACGGCTAATGACGGCAATGACGGCAATGGCGGCACGGACGTCCAGGCCGTACAGGTTACGGTGACCGATGCCAATGACGTTCCAGTGGTTTCCGCTGATCAGTTCAGCGTGGACAACAATAAGACGCTTGAGGTGGCATTGCCGGGAGTCTTGGTCAACGACATCGATCAGGACGGCGATCCGCTAACCGTTGTACTGGTCGCCGGACCCACGACAGGACTGCTTGATCTGAGGGCCGACGGAACGTTTACCTATACGCCCGACATCGCCTTCGCGGGCGACGTGACCTTTACTAACCAGGTATTTGACGGGGCGGCTTTGTCTGGAGTCGAGACGGTTACGATCACCGTTGAGGCCGTGGCGGGCTTCAACGGCAGCGGCGATGACGGCGGCGGCGATAACGACGACTCGGACGACGACGAGTCCGATACACGAACCGGCCTAATTAACACTTTGGACCCGGCGGACGACGGCGATGTGGATGACGCGGTCAGCAAGCGTCGGGCACGAGCAAGGTCGGCGTCTGGACGAGATGCGGCGGCCCGCCAAAGCAATGGACTTGTCCTTAGTGAGGTTGAAGATAGCGAGGACATTGCCGATTTGTTAACTCGAGAAGTCACAGACGCGGCGCGGGAGGACAAAACGCCGGTGCGTACAGCGCAGCAGGCAGGCAGTTTCGAACTTAAGGTGCCGTTCGGTTTTCAGACGACGCTGCTTTGGGAGCGCTTGGATCAGATTCAGGACGAGCTTGCTGCGGAAATAGGCGGAGACGCCTACGTCGCCGGTATGGCAACCGTTGTGACGGCGGCTTTCGCCACCGGAACCGTCGTGTGGTTGGTCAAGGGCGGTTATTTCTTGAGCTGGATGATCTCGTCTTTGCCGGCCTGGAGCTGGATGGACCCGCTACCTATTCTGAACGCTGGAGTCTTGGCAGACGATGAGGAGGAAGGCAAGGATGTCTGGGACGATGTGATGGGTTCCGACGCTGCAAAAGGTGCCATTTAGACAATCGGCACGACTTGAAAAATCAGTATGCGCGGAAAAACGCTGCCGTTGGTCCGAATGGCGGCCATTTCAACTTATGTTTCATGAGGGAAGTCGCGCGTAAACGGGTCGGCCGTAGTGCCTTATCGAGTAGAACCACTCGTCAAATATTTGCAGAAATGTGATCGCTGTTGGTGCGACGTGGACGGCTTGAGTCGTCTACTGATGAGATGCGACTGCCGGTCACGAT
>JAQBZS010000881.1 GCA_027622115.1 Planctomycetota bacterium
ACCGGCGGTGATCACCCTCGACGTGATGATGCCGAATTTGGATGGCTGGAGTGTGCTGGCTGAACTCAAAGCAAATCAGCAAACGAAGGACATTCCGGTAATCATGATCACGATCAGCGACGACGAAGAGCGAGGCTATTCGCTGGGGGCAACCGAGTTTCTCAGGAAGCCGGTGGACTGGGAATGCATGTCCGAGACCCTCGCCCGCTACACCGGGAACAAGCGAGACCGCAGCATTCTGGTCGTCGATGACGAAGCCGCAGCCCGCGAAATCGTGCGGCGCAATCTCGAACGCGATGGCTGGAGCGTCTTGGAGGCGGCGAACGGTAAAACTGCGCTGGATTTACTGGCCGTCGAACACCCCGCGGCGATAATCCTGGATTTGACGATGCCGGTGATGGACGGTTTCGAGTTCCTGACGCAATACTGTCAAACGGTTGAATGGCTCACAATCCCCGTGATCGTCGTCACGGCCCAAGACCCGACGCCGGAGGAACTTTCACAGCTTGACGACGTTGTGGTGCGTGTGTTGCGCAAAGGCCAATACACACAGGACGAGATGCTTAAGGAAATTCACCGGCGAGTGGATCAGCATATGCGAGGCTGATCGCTTTTTCGGCTAATAGGACTAAGTTGGAGTTTGTCACTTTACGAGCCGGGGGTCGGGTTTACGTTTTTCAGATTTGGCGGGTATTCGACCCTGAGTTTCACCAGTGAAGCAAGCCGCCAAATGTGAAAAACGTAAGCCTGACCCCCAAGTCCGCAAACGACTCCAGCGACCGCATTCGTGGTTTTCGACGATGTGCTAGCACTGAGCACACCGCCGAAAACTCACGAGTCGAGACTTCGGTGTCAGGCTTACGATTTTCACATTTGGCGGTTCGGCGTATTTGAAGAAGTGAAAGTCAATCGGCCGCCAAATCTGAAGATCGTAAACCTGACACCGAGGTTCATTTGAAGTGACAAACTCGAACTAAGAAGGAACGTGATGACGAAGATACTAATCGTCGACGACGAAGCACCGAATGTCGAAATTCTGACGCGGTTGCTCAATCGCAGTAAATATGAAGTCTTAGTCGCGGGCACGAGGGACGATGCGGTTGCGATCGCGACCGCAGAAATGCCATCACTGATTTTGATGGACATCGGTATTCCCAACGCCGCTGGTGAGCCGAAGAACATTGACGGCGGACTGGAAGCGACTCAGCAATTGAAGTCGGCCGAGAGCACTAAGGCGATTCCAATCATCGCGTTGACAGCCTCAGCCATGCTGGATGAAAAGAATCGGTTTCTGGATGCCGGCTGCGATGCCGTCCAATCCAAACCATATTCATTCGGCCCGTTGCTGGATGCGATCAAGAGTTATTTGAACTGAGCCCATACACCATGAACGACAATACGGAAAACGATATCACCGAATCCGCCACGCACGACACGTCGGATGCTGCGATCGAGGCCGTTCCCGGCGCGAGTTCAACCGCAACCGCAACTCAACTCGGCTCAGCCTCATCGCAAACATCCTCGCCGGAGCAAGACGGTGATCACCAATTGCTGGTTGGTATGCGAGCTGATTTGCTGGCACCACTGGAAGCCATTTCTGGTTACAGCCAGATGCTTGCCGAAATTTCCGCAGATCGGCCACCCGAGTTTCTGTCCGATGTCGAGAAACTCCACAGCGCCACGCGGGAGATGTATGAGTTTGTCAAAGTCAATCTGGATCCCATGCAGAGTTCGCGACATCCGGGCGAATTGCCCGAGCAACTGCGGATCATTCGCCACGACATCGGCAACCGTTTGAACCAAGTCTTGGGCTACTGCCAGCTGTTGATGTTCGACGAGCAAGAACATTATTTCGGCGCGGCGTTGGATGATCTGGAGCGGATTCAGTTCTATTGCAAACAATGCGAATCGACTTTGATGCAATACCGAGAATCGTCGCCCGATCGGTCGCCCGGAAGCGATCCCCGTTCCGACTCGGAGCAGAAACCTGCGGGCGGCGGAACGACGACGCAGCGTCCCGACGAAATGCCGGATCACGACCCCGTTTGGCATTCCGAACTCACTGGCCCGGCGGCCATTCTGGTCGCGGACGACAACGCACCCAGCCGCGACATGTTGTCCGAGATTCTTCGCCGCGACGGACATCAAGTGTCGGTGGCCGCCGATGGTCACCAGGCACTGACAATGATCGAGCAGCGGAATTTCGACCTGGTGCTACTCGATTTTCTGATGCCGGGAATGAATGGCTTCGAAGTTCTCCAGCGGTTGAAAGGCGATGATCGACTGCGGAACACACCGGTGATCATGGTGTCGGCACTCGACAGCGTCTGCGACATTACTCCGTGCATCGCCATCGGTGCCGACGATTTCCTCACCAAGCCGGTCGACTTGACGCTGCTCAAAGCGCGGGTCAATGCATCGCTGGAAAAGAAGCGATTACGCGAACGCGAACTCGGCCAGTTTTTTACGCCCGAGTTGGCTCGGCACATTGTTCGCCACCCGGACCTGCTCATGAAAGGCCGCGACGTTGAAGTCACGATTTTGTTTTGCGACGTCCGCGGATTCAGTCGCATCAGCGAACGCCTGGGCCCGAGCGAAACAGTGGAGTGGCTCAGCGACGTAATGGACCTGCTATCCGACTGCGTGATCGAGCAGCAAGGCGTGCTGGTGGATTACATCGGCGACGAATTGATGGCCATGTGGGGTGCCCCGGACGATTCCCCCAATCATGCCGAATTGGCTTGCCGAGCGGCCGTGCAGATGCTCGCGAGACTTCCGGAATTGAGCGACCGGTGGGAGCAGCGGGTGCATCACTCAACGGATGTCGGGATCGGTCTGAACTCGGGTGTGGCGCGAGTTGGCAACACGGGTTCTCGCCGCAAATTCAAGTACGGCCCGTTGGGAAATTCGGTCAATTTGGCCAGTCGAGTCCAGGGAGCAACGAAGTATTTGAAGACCAATCTATTGGTCACCGGCAGCACGCAAAAGCAATTCGGAGCGGACGTCACGGCGCGTCGTTTGTGCAAGGTACGCGTGGTCAACATCGACGAACCAGTCGATCTGTATGAAGTCCTCGCGGACGACGCGGATTCGCTCCGTCTGAAGCAGCGTTACGAAGAGGCGTTGGGCTACTTCGAAGCCCAAGATTTCCGCCGAGCCGCGGCGGTCTTGGGCAACCTGTTGGTCGATTGTCCTCAAGACGGCCCGTCATTGATGCTGATGTCGCGTGTGGTCAACATGTTGTTGAACCAGCCCGCCGAGTTCGATTGTGTCTGGGAACTGCCCGGCAAGTAGCCCGTCGACGTAGATGGAAATCCCATCGCCTTGTCGGAGTCGTTTTCGATGGCCACTGTCACTGCGACGTCCTCGATCGCCTACGCCCATTACACCCTGTTCGAAGCGCTGCCGCGACAGGCTGCGCTCGGCTTCCGGAAGATCGAAATCGGGAGTTTTGGCAGTTACTGCTACCACTTCAACAACGGCAGTCCGCGACCGACCGAACTCAGAACCATGCTTGCGGACTACGGGCTGACGCCGATCGCACTGAACTGGAACGGAGGGATCGGCCGCGCCTGTGAAACACACGCGATTCCTGAGTGGCTTGAGGGGTACAAGCGCAAGATCGCCGACGCACAAGCCGTCGGCATCCCGATGCTGACCATGCATTTCGGACGCCACTCCGAAGGCGGCGATCTCTCGGAAGAGAGGAACATTGCGAC
>JAQBZS010000882.1 GCA_027622115.1 Planctomycetota bacterium
TCGAGACTGAATTCTGGCGAATCCAGCTACTACATCAAATGCCGGTTTAATTTCAGCGTCGCCCCTAAGTCACGGACAACACCGGCATGGCCAAAAAGAAAGCCGCAAGAAGACGATCCCGAACATCAACGTCCGTCGCCGCTGCTTCGGTCGGCCCGACGACTTTCGCGGCAATGATCAAGCCTCGATCCAAGGCTGTCCAACAGTTGGCCAAAGCTCTGCGGGCTTTGGTGTTCGAGGAGATCCCAAAGGCCAAGGAAAGCTTCTTCGGCAACAAGCACGCCATGGCGATGTATCACAATTGCAATGAAGTCTGTTTTATCCAACCGCTAACCGATCGCTGCAATTTCTACTTGCCGCGATCCAACGATCTCAGCGACGACGACGGACTGCTCGAAGGCACGGCCAAGAACATTCGGCATGTGAAAATTCGATCGATCGCCGCGATGCTCGAGTTTCCGCTCCGAGCGTGGCTGCAACAGACGTTGGCACTGGAGCGAGCGGATGCGGAACGCGGCGTTTCAGCCGAGCAGATCCTCGGGAAACTGCGCAAGATCTGCTTGACGCTTCCGGACACCACGGAGACGCTCACGTGGGGCAAACCGCACTTTCGAGTCGCCAACAAGATCTTTTGCGGTTGCGGTGGTGAAGGCGGTCGCCCGTGTCTCGGCTTCAAGATGGAGATGGCGGACGCGACCGTCATGATCAACATTCCCGGCATCACCAAGGCTCCGTACGTCGGTAATCAGGGTTGGGTATCGCTCGATCCGGACGTGTTCGATGATTGGGACGAGATCGAGCAGATGGTCATCGGCAGCTATCGAATCATCGCGCCCAAACGCACCCTTAAGAAGTTTGAATCGTAGAGAGCCACTTAATGACAGATGCAAACCGCCTCAGCACCGGCATTGGTCGTCTGGACGACATGCTCGGCGGGGGCCTGATTCCCGGAACGCTCGCGGTCGTGCTGGGAG
Organism: Planctomycetota bacterium; assembly: GCA_027622115.1. GTDB lineage: Bacteria > Planctomycetota > Planctomycetia > Planctomycetales > Planctomycetaceae > JAQBZS01. The sequence continues at coordinate 975 of JAQBZS010000882.1, forward strand.
CAACCGGGATCGGGAAGACGCAACTCGGCGTGGCGTTCGCGAACCACGGCTTGCAGCAAGAAGGCGAGCGAGGCTTGATCTTCGACATGACGTCGCGCGGCGATTCACAGAATCAGGCCGAATACGCCCGTCGGATCTGTGACTGGGTGTTCGCCGTTCGAAACCCCGACGAACGCACGGCACCGGAAGACGTCTGGGACCGAGACGCGATTCGCCGAGACTACTTCCACATCTTCCGCCGCACGGGCCGCCGCGTGACGATCAGCGACTTGGAATTCGAGCAATGGAAAGAGTGGAAAGCGGAACTGACGAAGAAGCTGGATCAGTGCATCGGTTTTTTTTACGGCAACTTCGTGCATGGCGTGCGGCGGTGCGTGATCGACGGGATTGAACCGACGGATCGCGCGTCGGATTCGTTTCAGATGCACGTCTTCGATTACATCTATCACCAGATCTTGCACAAGGAATCGGACTGGGTGGCCCGCGATCTGTTCCGCGTCCACTTTCGAGTCAACGCCGAAACCGTCGCCCGGCATGCCTACAACCACGCGGAAGTCGGCTGCTTATTGTTGCAAACATCGCACGAAGTGATGTTGGACCAATTGCTCAGCCGCCCCATCGAAAGCGGCGATGTGCTGTCGAATGCCAACACGGTGATTCTGATGGGCAAGGTCCGAGACGGCATTCGCATGACGCGAGCCCTGCACGTGGCCAAACACCGAGGCAGTCGTTGTGACGATGCGATTGTCCCATTCGACATCACGGAATACGGATTGCGGCTTGAGACTTGATGGTCCACTGTGGATTGGCGTGGCAATGGTAAGAACGGTACTACGCGTTCGGCGTGCCGCCCTGTTCCTCGGTCAGCACCAATGCGAATTCGTAGTCCTCGCGAAGCTGACTGCGAGTCAAATGCACGATCTCTTGCGTGTGACCTCGAAAGTGAGACACCGAATGCAGCACGGCTTGCAGACTCGTGACTTCGAAACCTTGAATGCGGTGTAATGCCAGCAGTTCACGCTCTGTCATTTGAGACAGCACGGTCTTGGCGTCGGTCACCGTAGCCGCGAGTCGGTCCAACAATTCGACTCGCGGAATCGGACCACGTTCTGCAAATTCGGTTTGCCGACGGCGCGTGTCCGCCGATCCGCCCACGCCCGACACGATCCACTGCCGCACGTTGCCGCCAAGATGCAGCATGAGATTCGCCACGCTGTTCAGCCCCTCGATCGGACGCCACCACAATTGCTCGTCGCTCAACTGACGTACGCAATGCACGATCGTTCGCAACGCGTCATCCAGTTCCCCGCCGGCGTTGCGGCAGAATTCCGACGCCAAACTGCTCGGTGACGGTGCTGATTGGGTGGGATTCACGGTGCTGTGTCACCTTGCTCATCACAACTTGGGAACGACTCGCGATTCGAGTCAGGTAACTCGCAACAAATAACCTACGCAGCACAACACTGGGGCTCCGGCACAGGTGTCGCACTCATCGACTTGCCGGAGCATCGCTGGGCTCCTTGACGATCAATCCACTTCGCCAACTGATGTCTCGCTAACAACGGTTTCCAAACCATCGGCTTCGATCCGGACCTTGATCAGCTTACCGTTTTCGCTTCGCACAAGTGGAACACCGGCAGCTTGATCGCTGCGTTTTGCTCGGTCTGCTGCGCGTCTCAATGCCGATTCGAAGTCTCTCTCGTGAAGAGGAGTGCGGCGACGATCCACTCTCTCGACGCGAAGTGGTTCGCAGTTCGAACGGAATGTGCTCAATCTATGTCTGGAACCGAGGTCGTGGTGACTCTCCGGAAATCGGCTGCACGTATTGATGTGAATGGATCGGAAGCATCCCTTGGCGAAATCACCGGTCGACAACGAGCTGACGCATGCCGTTCGATTGGCGTGCGTCTTGGAAGCGACGGCGCGGAAGCCCGGCAACGTGCATCCGGACGCGTCGTTCGACGATCTCACATACGACGACTTTATTCGCTCGGCCGACGCGATTGCCCCGGTGTTTGCGGATGCCGCACGGAACGGCGTCGGGGAGACGGTGCTTGAGGCGGTGCGGCGCACGCATGCAGTCGTCGGTCGAAACACGAATTTGGGGATCGTGTTGTTGATCGCGCCGCTGGCGGCAGTTCCACGCGAACGCTCATTGATCGACGGCGCGCAGGACGTGTTGGACCGACTCACGATCGAAGATACTCGCGATGTCTATGCGGCGATCCGACTCGCGCAACCCGGTGGGATGGGCGAGGCCGCCGCCGAAGACATCGACACCGAGCCGAGCGTCACGCTTCAGGCTGCCATGCGGCTGGCGGCGGACCGCGACGCGATTGCGGCCGAATACACGCATGGTTTTCCACTGACGCTCGGCTTCGGGCTCGCGCAACTGCGCGCGACTCCCGAATTCGAGAACAATTGGCGGACGAGCATCGTGCGGCTGCATTTGTCGTTGATGGCGCGTCAACCGGACACGCTGATCGCTCGGAAGCGTGGCATGGACGAAGCGATTCAATCGTCGAGCATGGCGCGCGACGTTTTGGATGCGGGTTGGCCGAATTCACGGCGTGCCCGAGATTTGATCGAGGATTTGGACGTCTGGCTGCGGGCAGTGGGAAATCAACGGAATCCGGGAACGACGGCGGATCTTGTCGCCGCATCCGTGTTTGCGGCAATTCGCGAAGGTGTGTTCACCACCCCGGATGTTCGGATTCGCTAGAAGCTATCTGAAAAGGGGTCTG
>JAQBZS010000883.1 GCA_027622115.1 Planctomycetota bacterium
CAAAGTCCACTGCCCGCCAAATCTGAAAGACGTAAACCCGACCCCGGAAAGTGACAAACTCGAACTTAGGTCGTTCAGGTTTGGCGGGTTGACGTTTTTGATGAAGCCAAAGTACACCGCCTGCGGTGCGCGTCCAATGAATGCTCGGCAGTGATTTGCTAGGCTGGTCTGCTCGGTCGACAAACCCAGATCGCACGTGACCGACGGCTGAGAGTTTCTGACGCCACCGCGCGGCGACTGATTGTTCGCCCAACCGCTTACGCCGTCACAACATGGGAGTTCACGTTGAACCAATCGAATCTTTGCAAACCGTGGGAACATGACCTCACGCGACGTCAGTTGCTCGGATCGGCGGGAGCAGTCGCGGGTACGTTGGGATGGGGATCTCTCGGCGGTCTTGTGGATCCGGTTTTCGCCGAGGAACTGAAGAAGCAGCAGCGGCAAGTGCTGTTCGTCTGGATCGACGGGGGAATGAGCCAACTGGAGAGCTGGGACCCCAAACCGGGCACTCAATTCGGTGGGCCGTTTCGAGCGATCGACACATCGCTGCCGGGAATCCGGATCAGCGAACTGATGCCTCGTTCGGCGAAGCTCATGCACTTACTGGCTGTCGATCGCGGAGTCTGCACGCAAGACAATTCGCATTCGGCCGGCGTCCCGCGAGTTCAACGAGGTGATCCGAAAGATCGCGGCGTGATCTATCCATTCTTCGGATCCGCCGTGGCGAAGCTGATCGGCGACCAGGGAAGCGGACTGCCGCCGTACGTCTGGGTCAAACCCGGTAGCGGCGGATTCAAATATCAGGACGCGGGATTCCTCGGTCCGAAATACGGGGCGCTCGCGATTGGTGACGGCAAACCGCCCGAAAACTTGCTGCGTCACGAATCGGTGAGCGCCGACGACGATGACGCCCGCAACGCCCTTCGCAAGGCGTTGAACGCGCGCTACGCAGCACGACGTCGCAAGTCGATCAGCGAAGCCCACGCCTACGTATTCGATACCGCCCAGACATTGATGCGGCGGCAAGAACTGTTTGCCGAACCCGCTGCCAAGGACGTCGAACGATACGGCACGCATTCACTCGGTCGAGACATGCTGTTGGGCCGCAAGATGCTCGAAGCGGGCGTGACGTTCGTCAAAGTGAATTCGTACGGCTGGGATACGCACGGCGACAACTTCAACGGCCACGCCAGTCTGATGCCTCGGTTTGATCAAGCGTTTTCAGCAGTGATCGAGGACCTCGACGAACGCGGGATGCTCGATCATGTGTTGGTCGTCGCCATGTCCGAATTCGGACGCACGCCGCGGATCAACGGGCATATTGGCCGAGACCATTGGCCGGAAGCTTGGTCGATCGCGATGTCTGGACGCGGTCTGAAGCGGGGCGTCGTCACTGGAAAGACCAACGCAAAAGGGACGTTCGTCGATGGCGACGAGCACGATATCGGGCATTTCTTCCACACTTGGTTCCAAGCGTTGGGAATCGACGCCGCGAAAGTCGAATACGACAACGGTGGGCAACCGCTCCCAATCGCCCACGACGACTGCCACGTGATCAAGGAGCTATTGGCATGAAAATGACACTCGACTCCAAAGAGCTTCTCAAGCAGTACGAACCCAAACCGCTGAAAGTTGTGTCGACAAAGGGGCAATTGTTCGGATCTCGATTCACGCAATGCGGCAAGTATCTGATCAGCGGTGGGTTTGACGGTTTGATCCACCGCTGGGATGCCTCCACCGACGATTTCAAGCCGCTGCCCGCCATCGGCACGCCTGGCGGTTGGACGCAGGCGCTCGCGGTGGATTCGAAGTTGCAACGGCTGTTTTGCGGAGACTCGTGGGGCAAGCTGTGCTGCTGGTCGTATGCGGATCAACAACCGCAACCACGATGGACGATTGATGCGGCTCATGATGGCTGGCTACGCGCGGTTGCCGTGAGTTCGGACGGCAAGCTGATTGCCACGTGCGGCCTGGATCAACGTGTACGTGTTTGGTCGGCCGACAGCGGCGAGCGACTGCATGAATTTGTCGGTCACGGGGAAGACGTGTTTACGGTGGCGTTCCACTCGGACAACAATTCGCTCGTTACGGGCGATTTGAAGGGCATCGTCAAGCACTGGGATGTCTCGACCGGAAAGCATGTCCGAGATCTGGATGCGGGTGTGCTATTCGCGGAGCATCGATTGCAAGACGTTGGCGGTGTCCGCGTGATGACATTCAGTCCGAACGAGTCGCAACTTGTGGTGGCCGGTACACAGCCGAAGAACGGTGGCAACGTGCAAGGCGTGCCCACGATTCTGTGCTTCGATTGGAAGAGCGGAAAACTCGCAACGACGCTCGAAGTCGGCCAAGTCGGAGACGTGTACGTGTCCGACCTTCAATTCCATCCCGGCGGTTTCATGATCATCACGACGAGCGGAAATCCGGGGACGGGCAAGTTGCACTACCAACGAGTCACCGACAAGACTCCGTTCTTTACGTCGTCCAAGATGCCGAATTGTAAGGCGGTGAGTTTGCATCCGGCAGGTTTTCGCGTGGCGGTGACCGCGACCAACGGCGGCAGCAACGGCAACGGTCGCCGCCTGACGAAAGACGGCGAGTACGCAGGCAATACGTCACCGATTCATATTCTGGATATGCCGAAACCAGACGTAGCGGCTGCGAAAAATTGATCGCGGCGAAGCGGGTTTTGGAGTTGCATGCGGATTTGAATAACGCGAAACGAACTCCGTCAACGCAATTGATGCAAGCACTGCTAAACACGTGGCGTGAGCCGTAAGGAACCGGAGATGGCAATCACGATTGAAGACGTCCAGCAGTTTGCGGCCTACGCGACCGCCAGAATCTCAAATGGCGGAGCGGATTTGACGTGGCAGGAATTGTTTGAGATGTGGATGCTTGAGAATCCGCCCACCGATGAGCGAGAGGAAGTCAACTCCATCACTGCTCGCAGACGTCCCTTGGCGACTCAGCGGTCGAACCGTTTTGCACGAGATCAAGAACGGCAAAACTTCGAACGCCGCAGGATTCGGCCAACGGTTTCAAGACTCTTGACACCGGAGGCGTGAGCCAGCCACGCCTGCACCGAGACGCGAATGTCCGGACAATCAAGCAGGTCGTTTGAAAATTGCCATCTCAGTTGGCGCAGGCGTCGGTTCAATCTTCTCAATGCACTCTGCTTCAGCCACCGCGCTCTCGCCGTGATGTGAAATCCCAGAAAGCCCACACCGCGTCGGCTTGGTGCCACCTGCGTCTTGTGCGGATGCAACCGCAAGCGCAAATTCGCGAGCTTCGCAACCAACGCGTCACGCACGTCCCACAAACGCGTCTTGCAGTTATCAAACAGCAGCAGATCATCTGCATACCGGACGTAGCCGGGAGTCTCGACGTCCTCTTTCAGGAAGTGGTCAACCCCGTCCAGCAGAACATTGGCGAAGAACTGGCTGGTCAGGTTGCCGATCGGCAGCCCACATGGACGCAGCGGCGAAAACAGGTCATCGCCGGGAAACCACACCGGTCCACGCTCGTCGCGCAACACACCGTCTCCAGACGTCACGATCACCGCGATCAGTTTCATCAAGTCACGGTCCCGAATTGTCCGGGTCAGTGTGCTCATCAAGACTTCGTGATCGACATTGGGAAAAAACTTCACGATGTCCGTTTTGAGGAAATAGCGATATCGCTTGAGGTATTCCTGTGCGCGATTCAGCGATCG
>JAQBZS010000884.1 GCA_027622115.1 Planctomycetota bacterium
CTGGTGTCGATCGGCATGGATTCGGCCGAGAGGCGAGACGAAATTGCGGAGGCTTTCGGTCCCTGGCTGTCGCGTCTGCAGTTTCACGGTGAAGCGTATGCCGACGGAAAGGTCTACCCGACTTACGGCATCTTCTTTGTTCCAGACCCGTACACGGCACGGTGAGCGCATAAAAAAAGAGGCAATGCTTTTGGGGCCACCTCCGAAGAAGTCGCCCCGCAGCCGAGCCTCCGAGAACCAATATCGACTGCAGCCAATTCTGAGTCAACCGAAATGATGCTGTTTTCTGTCAATACAGAATCTCGCATTCCGATCTTTCCGGAACGACACGTCAACTTTCCCAATCATCAGTCAAGGCGTGTGAGCACGACGATCCGCGAGCGTGATTCGCGATTGACGGAACTCTCCGACGGGCCTCGGACACAAGTTTCTTACGACTGACAGAACGGAGTCGAAGCAATGACTGAGAACCTGAGTGTGGAATCTGTAATTGCCGCGCTGGAAAAAATCGGCCGCAAGACCGACGCTGCGTGGGCCGACGGTCATCCGGACTACGTGTCGGAATACTCGCTGACCGCAGAGCACATCCCTGCGCTGATCAGAACGGCCACGACCTGCAGCGACGCATCATCCGACGACCCCGCGGTCTACGTCCAGGTTCATGCCTGGAGAGCGCTGGCTCAGTTGCGGGCGGTGGAAGCCGTGCAGCCGTTGCTGGAGGTCCAGGAAGAACTCCACGAGCGGGACGATGACTGGTACCTGGAAGAGTTCCACCTGGTCTTTGGCCTGATCGGCCCGCCGGCCATTGAGCCGTTGAAGGCCTTCCTTGGCGACGACAGTCACACTCAGTTCCCGCGGGAGAAAGCGGCGAGCGGACTGTGCGAAATCTCGCGCCGGTTTCCGGAGACACGGGACCAGGTGATTGAGATTCTCACTGCTGAACTCAACCGGCACCACGACGACGGAGGACTCAACGGAGCGCTGGTCGGTAATCTGCTGGATCTGAAGGCCGCTGAGGCCATCGAACGCGCCTTCGCCGCGAACGTCGTCGACCCGACCATCGCCGTAGACTGGGGAGACGTGCGCCGGGAACTGATCTCGCCTTGCGTTGGGCTGATGTCGATTGGGCTTGCGGGAGATTGCTTGTCCGAAGCCCCAAGACGGAACATCACGAAGATGGCGAGTCGCGAATGGTGCCACTGTTTCCGGAGTTGCGACCGGTCTTGGAAGACGCCTTCGAATTGGCCGAGGACGGTGCCGAGTTCGTGATCACTCGCTACCGCGATTCCAATGCAAACTTGCGAACGCAGCTTATCCGGATCATCGAACGTGCTGGCCTGAAGCGGTGGCCTAAGCTGTTCCAAAACTTGCGAGCGACTCGCGAAACAGAGCTGGCGGAATTGTTCCCGATGCACGTTGTGTGTGCTTGGATCGGAAACTCGGAGTTGGTGGCAGCGAAGCACTACTTGCAGATCACAGAAGATCACTTCCATCGAGCAATCGAAAATCCCGGTCAGAATCCCGGTCAGCAAGCAGCCGAATTGGCTCGCAATGACTCGCAACCGCGAGCCGCAACACATCAGAAAACCCCGGTTTTGCCAGTGTTTGCGGCCAATTGCCCCAAATTGCAGTGTACGGAAGTGGGCGTAGCAAGACTTGAACTTGCGACCTCACGGATGTGAACCGTGCGCTCTAACCAACTGAGCTATACGCCCAAGCGGGGGGCAAGTTATCGCGAACAGAACGAGTTCGCAATTCAGAGCCGTCGCGGTCGGGATTGTTGATGTGTGGACGCTCCGCCATTGACGCACGCAAGAACGCCATCCGGCGACTCATTCCAATGGCTGGAAAAACCACGCCGACGTCACTTCTGGGTTTGACGATCAACGACATGCCGTTCATGCGGTGCAGGTGATCCCGTCGGCGAGAAATGTGGTCCCGCAGGGCTGGCGTGTGCTGGATCTCCGCGGAATGCGACGTCGCTACCGCTGAATCGCGCGGCGTTCTCCAGCCGTGTCAATTGCTCGCTTAGTTCACCGACTTGGCGAGCGACTTCTGCGGACGTCTGCTCGATGCCACCGGAGACCAGCGAGATGATGCCCAGAAACAGCAGCATCTGACCGAATGTCATGACCAGCCAACCGGTGGGGGTATACGCGGGGCGTTCGCCAAAATGCCCATACACAACCACGCATGTGCCGACGGTTAGGACCAAGACACCCAAGTACGCCAGCCATTGACCAACGGCCGAGCCCCAATCTCGTTTCACCTCGGCGGGCCGGATGGCATGTTGGACATCGAAATGCGGTGACGGCGGCGAGTTGACCGGTGCGTCCGCTCGCAAGGTCTCTCGCGGAATCGACTCCGCGACCGATCGAGTGTCAACGACGGTGTTGGTATTCCTGTGGGACGGAGTGGTTGTGCTCACGGAATGCGGCAGCGAACCTGTGTCGATGCGATACGACCCCGCTCCGTGCTGTGCCTCCGACTGCGACGGTCGCGAACCTTCCACGCGACCGGACGGCGGCGCACTCGCTCGGCGTTCCGAGTCGCTGCTGGCGTCAACTGTGTCACTCGTGGTTCGGTCGCTAGTCACGGGCGGAGTGGCTGGAGTCTCGCCGCGAGCCATCGTGTCGGCCGGTGCGGCGAGATCCTGTGTTGGGCCGAATGGGTCGACGAGCCCGCTGTTCGACCATCGTTCAAGGATCTCACGCGCGTTCCGAGTCGTCGCGCTCAGCCGAGACACTTGGGATTCGCCGAGATCGCTGGAGCAAGACGCGCAGCGAATTCGGCGGTGGTCAACGGAGACTTCCGCGGCAACGTCTGCTTGGCAATTGGCACACCACATCCGTGTTCTCGTGCCTGATGGGAGAGTTTGGGGTACTCGGGCTTAACGTCCGAGTCCGAATCGGCGGGAGAGTACGACAAGCCCAAAAACCGGACAAGATCGGTTGAAATCACCCGCACATCCGGGCGTTCAGGTGGTCGGACGCACTAAAGATCACTTCGGTGCGGGAATCAGTTTCAGCTCGGCCAACCAAGCCAGCGCCTGCCGTTGCCACGCGTCCCACATCGGGCCTTTGTAACCATTGAGGCCGTGGCCGCCGGACGGCAATTCCAAATACTTCGACGCGATTTTTTTCGCTTGTAAAGCGTCGAATAGCGCCCGGCTGTTTGCCGGCGGAACGGGGCGGTCGTCGAGGGCGTGAGCCAAGAACATCGGTGGAGTCCGAGCCGTCACTTGTTTCTCGTTCGAGAACAATTCGATCAGCTTCGGCGTTGGATTGGCTCCCAAGAGATTCTTCCGGGAACCGCCGTGTGTCTTCTCGCCCATCGTCACGACCGGATACACCAAGATGACAAAGTCCGGTCGGCAACTCGGGCGGTCGACGAGATCCGCCGCTTGGGGGTCGCCGTCGTCAAAATGCGTGCCCGCCGTCGATGCCAGGTGACCTCCGGCCGAGAAACCCATGATTCCGACTCGGGATGAATTGACGCTCCACGCTTCGGCGTTGGCGCGGATAGTTCGAATGGCTCGCTGTGCGTCCAGCAGCGGCACAAACGGTCGACCGGCCGGCAAGCGATATTCCAGCACGACGCCGGTGATTCCGAAACGATTGAGCCACTTGGCGATTCCGTGGCCCTCGGCACCGGTGACCAATCCGCCGTAGCCGCCACCGGGACAAATCACGATCGCCGTCTTCGTATTGGTCT